>NZ_JAOWHJ010000012.1:0-279 GCF_030332695.1 Citrobacter sp. Cpo089
AGTAGTTATCCCCCTCCATCGGGCAGTTTCCCAGACATTACTCACCCGTCCGCCACTCGTCACCCAAGGAGCAAGCTCCTTTGTGCTACCGTTCGACTTGCATGTGTTAGGCCTGCCGCCAGCGTTCAATCTGAGCCATGATCAAACTCTTCAATTTAAGTTTGATGCTCGTGAATTAAACTTCGTAATGAATTACGTATGTTCACTCGTTGAGACTTGGTATTCATTTTTCGTCTTGCGACGTTAAGAATCCGTATCTTCGAGTGCCCACACAGATTG
>NZ_JAOWHJ010000013.1:0-203 GCF_030332695.1 Citrobacter sp. Cpo089
TTCACTTACACCGCTTCTCAACCCGGTACGCACCAGAAAATCATTGATATGGCCATGAATGGCGTTGGATGCCGGGCAACCGCCCGCATTATGGGCGTTGGCCTCAACACGATTTTCCGCCATTTAAAAAACTCAGGCCGCAGTCGGTAACCTCGCGCATACAGCCGGGCAGTGACGTCATCGTCTGCGCGGAAATGGACGAA
>NZ_JAOWHJ010000014.1:0-449 GCF_030332695.1 Citrobacter sp. Cpo089
CTTTGTAGTGCTCACACAGATTGTCTGATGAAAATTAGCAGTAAGAAAATCTCTGCAGGCTTGTAGCTCAGGTGGTTAGAGCGCACCCCTGATAAGGGTGAGGTCGGTGGTTCAAGTCCACTCAGGCCTACCAAATTCTTTCTGATACCGCGTTGTGAAACGACTCGCATACTTCAGTATGCTTCGCCGTTCCACGCCTTGTCTCAGCAAGAATTAAGGTGAATGAGATAACTACGATGGGGCTATAGCTCAGCTGGGAGAGCGCCTGCCTTGCACGCAGGAGGTCTGCGGTTCGATCCCGCATAGCTCCACCATCCTTACTGCAAAAACACAAGAAAACTTCAGAGTGTACCTGAAAAGGTTCACTGCGAAGTTTTGCTCTTTAAAAATCTGGATCAAGCTGAAAATTGAAACGACACACTGTTTCATTTCTCCGTAATAAGAAATGA
>NZ_JAOWHJ010000015.1:0-265 GCF_030332695.1 Citrobacter sp. Cpo089
CGGAAGTGGTGGGCTATAAGGGCTGGACCCGGATGCACTGCGATATGGATGCAGGGAAATAATCTGCAATGGGATATGCCAAAACCGCTTAATGTTTAAGGATAAATTATGAATAAGGGAAGTGCGTTAAAAATAATAATCGGAACTATTTCGCTATGTGCTATCGCTGGCTGTACAAAAAAAACACCCTCACAGGTAATTTACCGGTTTGATGATAATCGCTACCTGGAGTTGATCGGTTATGATTGTGAAGGATATGTTGTTT
>NZ_JAOWHJ010000016.1:0-221 GCF_030332695.1 Citrobacter sp. Cpo089
AAATAACTCCCTATAATGCGCCTCCACTGACACGGAACAACGGATTACAAGCCGCCGGGTCAGCGGGGTTCCACTGAGAATCTCGTAGAGAAAAGCAAAAATAAATGCTTGACTCTGAATGAGGAAAACGTAATATACGGGACCTCGCGACAGAGCGCTAAAGCGCGTCGCAACTGCTCTTTAACAATTTATCAGACAATCTGTGTGGGCACTCGAAGATA
>NZ_JAOWHJ010000017.1:0-413 GCF_030332695.1 Citrobacter sp. Cpo089
GTTGGTTTGGCGATTGATCAGATCGCACAATCCGGGCTGAGTTCCCTTTCAGTGATCTACTATTCCGCGCAGCTATTTAGACAAACAGCAAATAAAATAATACAACGAACATCACTACCATCCATTGTTTCCCAGGGTATTTGATGCTGGGTTCGTCCAATAGCCAATGCAGTACGGGCTACGCCTGAGGATTTCCCATGTGGGATCGCAACATGATTCTCGAACCCAGTGGAGCCTTGTTCCTCGCGTAGCCAGACATCTTTTAGAAAATCATTTTTACTGATGACAACTCCATCAAGTACTAATAAGTCGGTTAATTCTTCAATGGCTTCTTCGGTAATGACTCCAACTTATTGATAGTGTTTTATGTTCAGATAATGCCCGATGACTTTGTCATGCAGCTCCACCGATTT
>NZ_JAOWHJ010000018.1:0-299 GCF_030332695.1 Citrobacter sp. Cpo089
ATTTTTCATTTCTTATTACGGAGAAATGAAACAGTGTGTCGTTTCAATTTTCAGCTTGATCCAGATTTTTAAAGAGCAAATATCTCAAACGTGACTCGTAAGTCAGTTTTGAGATACTTCGGTCGGCGACTTTCACTCACACATACCAGCAAGTGGCGTCCCCTAGGGGATTCGAACCCCTGTTACCGCCGTGAAAGGGCGGTGTCCTGGGCCTCTAGACGAAGGGGACACTGAAGTCTCAATCGCAAGACGCCTTGCTATTTACTTTTCATCAGACAATCTGTGTGAGCACTACAAAG
>NZ_JAOWHJ010000019.1:0-1182 GCF_030332695.1 Citrobacter sp. Cpo089
CTTAGGGGTCGACTCACCCTGCCCCGATTAACGTTGGACAGGAACCCTTGGTCTTCCGGCGTGCGGGTTTTTCACCCGCATTATCGTTACTTATGTCAGCATTCGCACTTCTGATACCTCCAGCATACCTCACGATACACCTTCAACGGCTTACAGAACGCTCCCCTACCCAACAACACATAGTGTCGCTGCCGCAGCTTCGGTGCATGGTTTAGCCCCGTTACATCTTCCGCGCAGGCCGACTCGACCAGTGAGCTATTACGCTTTCTTTAAATGATGGCTGCTTCTAAGCCAACATCCTGGCTGTCTGTGCCTTCCCACATCGTTTCCCACTTAACCATGACTTTGGGACCTTAGCTGGCGGTCTGGGTTGTTTCCCTCTTCACGACGGACGTTAGCACCCGCCGTGTGTCTCCCGTGATAACATTCTTCGGTATTCGCAGTTTGCATCGGGTTGGTAAGTCGGGATGACCCCCTAGCCGAAACAGTGCTCTACCCCCGAAGATGAATTCACGAGGCGCTACCTAAATAGCTTTCGGGGAGAACCAGCTATCTCCCGGTTTGATTGGCCTTTCACCCCCAGCCACAAGTCATCCGCTAATTTTTCAACATTAGTCGGTTCGGTCCTCCAGTTAGTGTTACCCAACCTTCAACCTGCCCATGGCTAGATCACCGGGTTTCGGGTCTATACCCTGCAACTTAACGCCCAGTTAAGACTCGGTTTCCCTTCGGCTCCCCTATTCGGTTAACCTTGCTACAGAATATAAGTCGCTGACCCATTATACAAAAGGTACGCAGTCACACCCCAAAGGGTGCTCCCACTGCTTGTACGTACACGGTTTCAGGTTCTTTTTCACTCCCCTCGCCGGGGTTCTTTTCGCCTTTCCCTCACGGTACTGGTTCACTATCGGTCAGTCAGGAGTATTTAGCCTTGGAGGATGGTCCCCCCATATTCAGACAGGATACCACGTGTCCCGCCCTACTCTTCGAGTTCACAACACATGCACTTTTGTGTACGGGACTTTCACCCTGTATCGTGCGACTTTCCAGACGCTTCCACTAACACACATGCTGATTCAGACTCTGGGCTGCTCCCCGTTCGCTCGCCGCTACTGGGGGAATCTCGGTTGATTTCTTTTCCTCGGGGTACTTAGATGTTTCAGTTCCCCCGGTTCGCTTCAT
>NZ_JAOWHJ010000020.1:0-66738 GCF_030332695.1 Citrobacter sp. Cpo089
ATCGGTGGAGCTGCATGACAAAGTCATCGGGCATTATCTGAACATAAAACACTATCAATAAGTTGGAGTCATTACCGACTGCTCATACTTCCATCCCATAGTATTTCTCCTTATGCGGTCGCGCGTTCGTTCCAGCTATCTGAGTGCATGATGTTACCGTCGGCATAACGCCAAGTGATTTTTTCGTACAACAGCTCGACCAGCTCAATGTGATTATGTTTCTCATAGCACGGGTCTTTGATGTCCAGCATCATCGGGCAGACGCTGACAATCGTCACGCCTTCCATCAGGGTGGAAAAGTATTCAACCTCCTGACCGGCATTATTAATACGGTAAAATTTCACCTCGGCGGATTTGAGTTTCTGGCCAGAGCTAACGGCCTTGTAGAGATACAGGCTAGAGGAGTCGATCTCCTTGTCGAACGAATAAGGAGAATGGACGCGGAGACTGGTTGCCTTGCCATTGTGTTTATCGGTGGGCTGCATGACGCCATGATTCAGGCCAATAATTTCGATACTTCCTTAACGGCCATGAATGTCGACAGAGCCTTTGATATCAGCGCCGCCGTCGTCTTTTAGCCACAAATACGTGGGAATTGCCATTTGTTTAAAACTCCATTTAAGAAAATTCTATTTAAAGTCCTGTAGTGTTAATCAATTACGCGCCGCACCCACGCTATCGCCTATAAAATCACCCGTCAATCTTGTGCGATGAGGATACAAAGCGATCTAAATTTTCTTTGATACAAATAAAAAAAGGCCGGAATAGTCCGCTCCCTATTTCTGAAAAGTTGGTCCAGAATTGATCACCTCCCCACATGCTCTACACTTAGGGTTTTAACTTTGGGGTTGCAGCATGATTAAGGTCTATGGGGTGCCGGGCTGGGGATCGGCCATCAGTGAAGTGATGCTCACACTGGCGGATATCCCTTACAGCTTTATTGATGTGGACGGTTTTGACTGCGATGGCCCTGCACGAGAGTTGCTTAAAACAATGAATCCACTGTGTCAGGTGCCCACGCTGGTACTGGAAAATGGCAGCGTGATGACGGAAACGGCGGCGATCGCGCTGATGATCCTCGATCGTCGCTCCGAACTTTCACCACCCGTTGGACACGCCGAACGCCAGCAGTTTCAGCGTCTGCTGATATGGTTGGTGGCAAATGTCTATCCCACGTTTACCTATGCCGATTATCCTGATCGATGGGTACCGGACGCCCCGGCTCAGTTGAAAAAGAACTGTATCGAGTACCGTAAATCCCTCTATATGTGGCTGAACAACCAGCTAAGCGCCGAGCCGTACGCATTTGGGGATCAGCTAACACTGCTGGACATTTACATTGCCGTTATGCGCACCTGGGGACCAGGGCATGAGTGGTTTCAGGACAACACGCCGAATATTAGCGCCATCGCCGATGCGGTTTGTCAGCATCCGAGACTGCGTACTGTACTGAAAAGCAATAAGATTATTTGAATAAAAAAACGCTGTTCCGCAGGAGTGCAAATCCCGGAACAGCGGGCGAACTATCGCCATAAGTTTAAATTACGCGACAGAAGGGGTCAGCGTAATACGATCCAATGGACCCACGATAAACAGATAAGAAATCAGGCCAATCAGCCCCATCGAACCGACGTACAGAATGGCGTAATCAAAAGACTGGGTATTCGCCAGAATGACGCCAATTACCAGTGGCGTGATGATACTGGCCATATTGCCGCACATATTGAATACGCCGCCTGCAATACCGAGCACTTCTTTTGGCGAGGTATCGCTAAGTACGCACCATCCCAGATTGCCAAAGCCTTTGGCGAAAAACGCCAGACTCATCGCCGCGATCACCACAAATTCTGACGAAGTGTAGTTGGCGATAACGATGACGCAGGAAAGTAACATCCCGCAGATAACCGGCAGCTTACGGGCAATCGTCAGGCTGTAGCCGCGTTTTAAAAGCCAGTCGGAGAAAACGCCGCCTAATAATCCACCGATAAAACCGGCAATGGCAGGGATACTGGCGACAAACCCCACTTTGAGGATCGACATGCCTTTCGCCTGATACAGATAGGTAGGGAACCAGGTCAGGAAGAACCAGGTAATTGACGTTACGCAGAACTGTCCGATGTAAACGCCAATCATCATGCGGTTGACGCAGACGCTTTTAATTTGCGCAAAGGTAATCTTCTGTGGTTCTTTTTTATTACCCAGCGACGGTTCACCACCACCTTCCCGGATATAGTCAATTTCCTGCTGGTTCACCTTTGGATGATGCATGGGATCTCTGACTTTGACCAACCAGAAGATGCCAAGAAGAACGCCTATTGCCCCAATGTAATAAAACACAAAGTGCCAACTGAGATTATGCAAAATAATCGTCATTAACGGCGTAATAATCCCTAACGAGATATATTGCGCGGCCTGATAGACTGAGGTAACAAAGCCCCGTTCGTTATTAGGAAACCACTGCACGCTTAATCGGCTATTGGCCGGAAAGGCCGGAGCTTCAATCGCACCCATCAGTAATCGTAAGATAATCAATACGACAAGCGGGCTGGCGTACAGATAAATGGTACCCTGAAACATAGTCACCAGCGACCAGCCAATCAGTGCGCAGCCGTATACCAGACGCGAGCCATAGCGATCCAGCAGCCAGCCGCCGGGTAGTTGCATAATGACATAAGAAATACCGAAGGCAGAAAAGGCCAGCCCCATAGCTTCAGGATCAAAACCTAATTCTTTGCTCATAATCGGCGCCACGACGGATAACGTCGCGCGATCGGCATAATTTAATACGGTCGCAAGAAACAGAAATATCAGAATGCCGTAACGCACTTTTGTGCGCTTTATTATTGTGTTCATCACCCACTCCTTTCATAAGGTTGAGAGCGTTTTTGTAGGGGAGGAGGGCGGGTATTGCTTACCCGCCAAATACATTAAGGTCGTTTGCCAAACTCGCAGGTTAATTGCGTCCAGCGGCGCGCCTGCTCGCTAATGCTGAAGCCCAGACCGTGACGATCGGAAACCCACATCCGGCCATCACGCAGCTCAAGTTGTTCATTAAATAACGGGTTCAGCCATTCGAAATGCTCCAGCCATGGTTCGAGTGGATAAGCGGCGGACAGATGCAGGTGAACTTCCATAGCGAAGTGCGGAGCCAGTTTGCGACCATGTTTAGCCGCCAGGTCCATAATTTTCAGGAACGGTGAAATCCCTCCCACACGCGGTGCATCGGGCTGCACAAAATCGCTGGCATTGCCGAGGATCAGCTGTTCATGTTCGCGGAAGCTGGTCAGCATTTCACCGGTGGCAATCGGGGTATCAAGCGCGGCGGCCAGTTGGGCGTGGCCTTCAACATCGTAGGCGTCCAGCGGCTCTTCAATCCAGATTAGATTGAACTGCTCCATTTTGCGTCCCATACGGATGGCGGTTTCCCGATCCCACTGCTGATTGGCATCGACCATTAGCGGGAAGTCATCCCCCAGCGCTTCACGAACCGCGGTCAAGCGGCGAATATCCTCAGCGCAGTTTGGCTGACCAACCTTGAGTTTGATACCACCAATGCCATTTTCACGGGAAATAACCACGTTTTTTAGCACCTGATCCAGCGGAGTATGCAGGAATCCCCCGGAGGTGTTGTAGCACTGCACAGAGTCCCGATGTGCGCCAAGCAGTTTTGCCAGCGGCAATCCTGCACGCTTGGCTTTCATATCCCATAATGCGATATCAATAGGGGAGATGGCTTGTACCGCCATGCCGCTGCGTCCCACGGAAGCGCCAGCCCAGAGCAACTTGGTGTAGATCTTGTCAATATCGTTTGGATCTTCGCCTAACAGGTTATCGGCAATTTCTTTGGCATGCGCATAGATCCCCTGGCCGCCAGCCCGCTTGGAGTAACTAAATCCCACACCTTCAAACCCGTCGCGGCTGCGGATCTCGGCAATGATTATGGCGACTTCGGTTAGCGGTTTCTGGCGACCGGTGAGCACTTTGGCATCGCTCACGGGGGTTGCCAGCGGAAGGAAAGCCAGAGACAGTTTTACCCATTCAATACGGTCACCGGTTTCTGCTGCGGTTTTGGCGTTGGCCGATTTGGCATAGGTCACGGCATCGGAATTGGCACTTAAAGACATATTGTTCTCTCCTGGTGATAACAAATGATTGCGCTATCATTTTTAATGTTAGCGCAATCACTGCGCCAGCGAATTGACTGCGATTTGAACAATTGCTCACAAATACAGAGAGAAAAGGGTGGTAAATTATAAACGACGTCACATTCCAGTACTTTATGGAGAAATGCACAAACCGTTGTGATTGCGCTATCATTTTAATTAACGATAATTAACTAAGCTGCTGTTTTCTCAGCGTTATCGCCGAGAGTCGCTGGCAATAGCCCAAATCATGATGAATAATGCCAGCATAAATCAGCGATTTTTGACAAGGGCATCGACAGTGAAAAATCCCAAACCTCCGCGCGCCCCCACGCTGGAAGATGTTGCCCGTACCGCGGGATTGTCACCCATGACGGTGAGCAGGGCGTTGAATACCCCGCAGATGGTGCGCCCGAAAACGGTTGAAAAAGTGATGCAGGCGGTGCGCGCCACCGGCTATATTCCCAACGCACTGGCTGGGGGACTGGCATCACGTCGCAGCAAGCTTATCGCCGTGGTTATTCCGCAAATTAACAACAATATGTTTGTCGATACCATCCAGTCATTAAGTGATGAACTGGCAGAACGCGGATACCACATTTTGCTCTGCGTGTCGGGTTATACGCCGCAAACAGAGGCGGAGCTGGTGGCGACGCTGCTTTCTCGTCGCCCGGATGGCGTAGTACTTACCGGTATTCATCATACCGCCGAGCTGAAAAAGGTGATTCTTAATGCGGCCATCCCGGTCGTGGAAATCTGGGATTTAACCCCAACACCCATCGATATGCTGGTCGGCTTTTCGCATGAAAAGGTCGGGCAGGCGGTGGCAGACTATCTGTTGGAAAAAGGTTATCGACGTCCGGGGTTGTTATGGACAGCCGATCGCCGGGCAGGCCAGCGTAAACAAGGACTGTGCGATGCGTTGAGTCGTCATGGTATTGCGGCTGACGCACAGGTGGATGTCCCGCTTCCGGCCTCTCTGGCATTGGGGCGCGCAGGATTGACGCAGCTATTGGCGGATCGCGAGTTTGATGTCATTGTCTGTAGCTCAGATACGTTAGCTCAGGGGGCGATCATGGAAGCCGAGAGCCGCGGTATACGCGTGCCGCAAGAGTTAGCGGTAATCGGTTTTGGCGATCTGGATTTTGCTGCCAGCAACCGGCCCGCCATCACCACCGTCAGCGTCGACAGACGGGCCATCGGGCAACGCGCCGCCTCACTGCTTGCCGATCGTATCGAAAAAATTCCGCGTGAAGACGATATTATTGATGTCGGTTTTCATCTGGTAGAACGAGAGTCCGCATAAGTTACCTGCAATCCAAAACTATAAGGAATCTGCTATGCCGCACGTTGATATTAAATGTTTTCCTCGCGCTCTTACCGACGAACAAAAAACCGCCCTGGCGGCGGATATTTCCGAGGTTATTATTCGCCATTTGCAAAGCAAAGACAGTTCAGTCAGCGTGGCGCTCAATGAAGTTGAGCCAGAGGCGTGGCAGGGCGTGTGGGATACGGAAGTTGCGCCGCAGATGGCGAGATTAATTAAAAAACCTGGCTACAGCATGTAAGAAAAAACGGGCGGATTTCCGCCCGTTTTCGTTGTGCTTATGGTGTAACGATGTTGAACCAGAATTCGAATTTATCCATATAGCCGAGCATGGCATCAAGCTTGGCGCCGTCACCGGTAATCTTCACATCACCACTGTCTTGTGCCTGTTTCAGCGTCACTTCTTTGAGGATGATTTTGTTCAGCGTATCGCGATTAAGCGTGACAGTGGCGTCGGCATCTTTCGCTTCGGCATTGGCGGTATGGTTCAGGACGCCATTCTCCAGTTCAAGCTTATATTTACCGCCATCACTGCCAAGATCGATGTTAAATACAGACTTCGCATCACCCGCTTTTTGTCCGTTAATATGCACTGCCAGATAATCGAAGAACATTTCCGGTGTCATAGCACGAACGGTATCCGGGCTGGCGGTATTCGGGGTTGGACCTTTGACTACGCCGTTTCGCAGCTCTTGCGCCCCGGTCAGATAGAAGTTACGCCACGGGCCGGATTCAGCCTGATAACCCAGTTGCTCCAGCGCATCCGCTTCCAGATTACGCGCGGCCTGGTTATTTGGATCGGCAAATACCACTTTGCTCACCACCTGAGCCACCCAGCGATAGTTACCCTGGTCATAGTCGGTTTTGGCTTTCTGCAAAATGGCGTCAGCGCCGCCCATGTAGTCGACAAATTTCTTCGCAGACTCTTCCGGCGGCAGCTCATCCAGCGTTGCCGGGTTGCCGTCAAACCAGCCGAGGTAGAGCACATAGGTCGCTTTTACGTCATGGCTCACGGAACCATAGTAACCGCGGTTAGCCCAGGTATGGGCCAGTGAGTCCGGCAGCTTAAAGTTGGCGGCGATTTCATCGCGGGTCAGACCTTCGTTAGCCATGCGTAACGTCTGGTCGTTGATGTAACGATACAGATCGCGCTGGCTTTTCAGCAGGCTGACCACCTTGTCATTACCCCAGGTTGGCCAGTGGTGCTGCGCCATCAGCACTTCGGCTTTATCACCCCAGCGCACAATCGCTTCGTTGATGTATTTGGACCACGGCAGCGGCTCACGAATTTTGGCCCCGCGCAGGGAGTAGGTATTGTGCAGGGTGTGGGTGACATCTTCAGCGGATTCAATCAGTTTCTTCTCTTCGATGTACCACAGCATTTCCGACGGTGCTTCTGAACCCGGGGCCAGCATGAAGTCATAGGTCAGGCCGTCGATGACCTCTTTTTGTCCATCTTTCTCAATGATATTTGTTGGCGCAATCAGGGTAACGGTTCCCGCTGAGGTCGTGGTTCCCAGTCCCGCGCCGACCTGGCCTTTGGCATCAGGTTTTAGCAGGTTGCCGTACATGTAGCTCGCGCGGCGGCTCATGACGTTACCGTCCATGATATTCTCAGCGACCGCAGCTTCCATAAAGCCAGCTGGCGCATAAACTTTCACTTTGCCCGCTTTAACGTCGGCTTCATCGACAACGCCGCGTACGCCGCCGTAATGGTCAACGTGGCTGTGGGTGTAAATCACTGCGACAACCGGTTTTTGACCGCGGTTTTTAAAGTAAAGATCCATCCCGACTTTGGCTGTTTCTGCCGAGACCAGCGGGTCAACAACGGTGATGCCTTCTTTACCTTCAATAATGGTCATGTTTGACAGATCGAGGTTACGAATCTGGTAAACGCCATCCGTTACTTCAAACAGCCCGCTGATGTTGATCAACTGAGATTGACGCCACAGGCTCGGGTTTACCGTATCCGGGGCTTTGTCGCCTTCTTTGATGAACGCATATTGCTGCGGATTCCAGATAACATTTCCCTGTTCGCCTTTGATCACGTCCTGCGGGAGTGGAGCGATAAAACCTTTGTGGGCGTCGGTAAAGTCGGTGTTATCGGAGAAGGGCAGTTGGTTGTAAAGCGCGTTGTTGGCTTGTTGCGTGGCGGCAGTTGCGTCTTTAGGGGCTTCAGCGGCCATAACGGGAACAGAAAACGATGTGAGTAACCCAGCAAGTATAAAACTTTGTGCGATTCTATTAAGTTGCATCGTAAAACCTCTCTGACACTTCAAAAGTCCAGTTGGGGATGCTGCTTTGACGGATAGCGTTTTGATTAGGTATTTGCGTTAGTGCAAGATTAACTATAATTCACATGAATGATTCAGCAAGGAAGGGCGAGTAATTTATCTAACTGGTTTTTCAGAAGTTTTAAGAAAACAGTTGCGGATGACAGAGCAGAACTGCCATCCGTTAGCATACTATCATTCACCTGCGATAATGCGTTTCCCGCTGGAGATAAACGTTCCTGCCCCAAGGTGATGCAGAGTATTGAGCTTGCCATCATCAAACTGCCAGCGTCCTTCCACGAAGGCTCGCTCATCAGCGGCAGCGGAGACCACTTCCCCAAACAGAGTGTCATATTTTTCCTGTGCCGCCGTGGCTGGCAACAGGCGACACTCCATCCAGGCCAGACATTTCGCTTCTATCAGCGGTAAACCTAGCACTGGTCCTTGCACCACGGGAATGCCGTAACAGTTGAATTTATCTTCCACGCGACCGGAAACGCTGCCTACGGCCCAGGTCCAGTTGACGGCGGCGATACCCGGAATAACGATGCCGAATTTACCGCTACGTTCAATGAGATCCCGCGACCAGGCGGTCTTATCAACAACAATTGCTACCCGCGGCGGCTCAAATTCCACGGGCATTGACCACGCCGCAGCCATCACATTTCGCCGCTCGGTATGCTCATCCCGGCTGGTTATCAATATCGTTGGGCCATGATTGAGTAGCCGACTGGCATGTTTTAATTCGATCGGACGAAAATGGCTCATGGATGCTCCTTGGCTGAGAGATAACACACCACAATAAACATAGATATTAACGGTATTAGCGATTTTGTCGCCTCACAGGAATTAACAACGCACAAAATCGACAGCGTAAAACGAAAAATACGCTATAAGTACTGCATTAATCGAACAGGAACTCCGTATGACGCCTTTTTTAACCGCTTACTTTGCCCGTATTGGCTGGTCAGATTCGGCCAACGTCAACATTGAAACCTTGCAAGCGCTGCATTTACTGCATAACGCCGCGATTCCATTTGAAAACCTGGACGTATTACTGCCAAGAGAGATGCAGCTTGACGATTTGTCGCTGGAAGAGAAGCTGGTAACGGCGCGTCGTGGCGGTTATTGCTTTGAACAGAACGGCGTGTTTGAACGCGCGCTACGCGAAATCGGTTTTAACGTACGTAGCCTTCTCGGTCGCGTGGTACTGGCAAATCCGTCAAGCCTGCCGCCGCGCACGCATCGTCTGTTGCTGGTTGAATTGCAGGGAGAGCAGTGGATCGCCGACGTTGGTTTCGGCGGACAAACGCTGACGGCGCCGATTCGTCTGCAGGCTAACACTGAGCAGAAGACGCCACACGGCGAATATCGGCTGATTCAGGAAGGTGAAGATTGGATCCTCCAGTTCCGTCATCACGAACACTGGCAGTCAATGTATCGTTTCGATCTGGTCGTGCAGCATCAGAGCGATTATCTGATGGGCAACTTCTGGTCCGCACACTGGCCGCAATCACATTTTCGCCATCATCTGCTGATGTGCCGTCATCTGCCCGACGGCGGGAAATTAACGTTAACCAATTTTCACTTTACCCATTATCAGGATGGACATGCGGTAGAGCAGATTAATTTGCCTGACGTCGCCAGTTTGTATGCGTTGTTGCAAGAACGATTTGGACTGGGTGTGGATGACGTGAAGCATGGGTTTACCGAAGATGAGTTAGCGACGGTAATGGCGGCGTTTGATACGCATCCGGAGGCGGGGAAATAGGGGCATCGGAAGTCATGCCGGATGCGGCGTCATCGCCTAATCCGGCTTTCGGGAACAATTAAAAATCTATCGCCCATTCTGCGTGAAACAGGATCACCGCCGAACCGGTAATGGTGACTTTTTTCGGCTGGTTTTCACAGATAGTCACCGTCACATCAACAATCCCGTCGCGCCTGAGCGCACGGCCCTGATGCCCCTGAACACGTAACGTTTTCCCATCATGCGCCATCAGCCCATGGTGGACCAACCATGCGCCCATTGGACCGTTGGCATTGCCGGTAACCGGGTCTTCCACAATACCAATAGCAGGTGAAAACATGCGGCCATCAGTGGCGTTTTCGCCCTCGCGGATTTGAAAAGGGAAGAAACCGTTACAGCCAATTTGTTGGCTGATGGCGGTCAAAGCCGGTAAATCAGGGGAAAGGGCGTCGAGATCCACCTCGGGTTTCAGTGGAATCATCACTTTCGAATGCCCGGTCGTGGCAACCTGAATGGGTAAGCCTGCCAGCATATCGTCTTCGCTCAGGTGCAGCGCATCGAGAATCGCAGTACGAACAGCGCCCTCCAGCGGAGGTTCAAAACCCGGTTCACCTTGCTCAAGGCTAATGCGATAGTCGTTCCCGGTAGCGTCAATATCCACGCGATGACGTCCGGCCAACGAGGTTTGCCAGACCGTGCAGTTACCCAGACTCAGCACCCTGGCCCGCACGTAATGCGCGGCGACGGTAGCATGCCCACAGATAGGAACTTCGACCGTCGGGGTGAAATAGCGGATGCGAACATCGCTGTCGTCACTGGTCAGCAGAAATGCGGTTTCTGAATGACGCAGCTCGCGAGCGATGAGCTGCATCTGCGCGTCGCTCAGTCCATCAGCATGTAAAACCACACCTGCTGAGTTGCCGCGAAAAGGGACCGAGGTAAAGGCATCGACGTGGTAAACCTGTGGTTTCATTAGCGTTCTCCCTGAAATGGAGAAGCATCATAACGCACAAAAAGCGGGATAGCGATGCAGGCCCGGTAAGCGTAAGCGCTACCGGGCATCAGAGTTCAATTATCGGCGGGAACGCACTATTTGGTAGCGACGGGTAAAGTACTCAAACGGCGCACTCCAGACGTGGACCAGGCGAGTGAACGGGAACAGCAGGAAGATAGTCATCCCAAGAACCAGATGCACACGGAAAATCAACGCCACGCCATCCAGATGCGCAGATGCGCCGCCCTGGAAAGTCACCACCGACTGCGCCCAACCGACCAGTTTCAGCATTTCACTGCCGTCTGGATGTTGTGCGGAGAACGGGATGGTGGTTAAGCCGAGGATACACTGAATCAACAGAACGCAGAGGATCAGAATATCGGCGGTGGAAGATGTCGCACGAATACGCGGGTTGGTCAGACGGCGCACCAGTAAACCTGCGCCACCAACCAGCGTTAGCACGCCGCATAGCCCACCGGCAATCATTGCCATCTGTTGCTTTACCGCAATCGGCAGGAACCAGGCATACATCCAGTGCGGCGTTAGCATGCCGAACAGGTGACCGAAAAAGATCCCCAGAATGCCGATGTGGAACAGGTTTGACCACAGCACCATGCCGCGTTTGTCCAGCATCTGGCTGGAAGAGGCGCGCCAGGTATATTGCCCGTAGTCATAGCGTAGCCAGCTGCCGAGGATAAACACCGTACCGCACAGGTACGGGTAGATATCGTAAAAAAAGACGTTCAGGTACTGTATCATTTCGGGCCTCCCGCGCTGACGTCGACATACTGCGGCGCCACGTCCTGGCTAAAGCGTCGTTGATAGTTTTGTAACGGTGAACTGTCGCAGGCGGTGGCGTTATCCTCGATAAACTTCACCTGTTCCTCTTCCCACACCGCATCCAGCGCCTGACGGGTATCATCGCGGGTTTCAGCACCAACCTGCTTAGTGACACTGTCACTCGAAAGAGGGCTTCCGGCAAGCAGCAGCAGGGCGTCAAACAGTTGATACCACGGCGTATCGCGCTGTTTTAAGCGCCCGCCCAGCAGAGCCAGAATCGGTGCAACGTTCTGCAGTCCTTCTTTGGCCTGGTCCTCCGGCAACACGCTCAAATACTCCAGATACAACGGCAGATGATCAGGCAGTTCGCGGCAGTCGAGCTGTAGCCCGACCTTTTCATACTGCGCCAACAGATCCACCATCGCCTGACCACGGTCACGGGACTCGGCGTGCACGTGCTCAAACAGCAGCAGAGAGGTGGCCCGGCCCCGGTCAAAGATTTCGCACCATTCCGCTTGTTTATCCAGCAGTGGCGCATTGAGCAATCCCTGGCTAAATTCGGTAAGCATGGGGGCATCGCTGGCCACAAGCGCCAGCGCGTCGTCTTTACACTCCCACAGCAGCTCGTCGGGATATTCCATCAGCAGGCCGATAACCTTCAGGATTTGCATTATTCACCCTCCGCTTTATCGCGCACTTCGGTGATGTCGATGGCATCAATACGGCTACTGTTAAACAGGTTGAATTTGGTATCTGAGCCATGGCAGCCGTCACCGAAGGTAAATCCGCAGCCGTTTTTCTCCGGGAAGGCATCGCGCGCCATTTCACGGTGGCTGGTCGGGATCACAAAGCGGTCCTCATAGTTGGCGATGGCCAGATAGCGATACATCTCCTCAACCTGCTCAACGGTCAAACCCACTTCCTCAATCGCGCGGGTGTCCGTCACACCTTCCACTGTTTGCGCACGCATATAGTGACGCATGGCCATCATACGTTTCAGCGCGCGCAGCACCGGACCGGTATCACCCGCACTGAGCATGTTAGCGAGGTACTGAACCGGAATTCGCAGCGACTCAACCGCCGGCAAAATGTTGCCATTGTGCGGCAGTCCGCCCGCGTCGGCGACCGACTGAATCGGTGACAATGGCGGTACATACCAGACCATCGGCAGGGTGCGATATTCCGGGTGCAGCGGCAGCGCCAGCTTCCAGTCCATCGCCATTTTGTAGACTGGCGAACGTTGGGCCGCTTCGATGACGTTGTGCGGAATACCTTGTTTTAACGCCTCTTCAATGACCGCCGGATCGTGCGGATTGAGGAATACATCGCACTGACGCTCATAGAGATCGGTCTCATGCTCGGTGCTGGCCGCTTCTTCGATGCGGTCGGCGTCGTAGAGCAATACGCCGAGATAACGGATACGCCCAACGCAGGTTTCCGAACATACCGTCGGCTGGCCGGACTCAATACGCGGGTAGCAGAAAATGCACTTCTCAGACTTACCGCTCTTCCAGTTAAAGTAGATTTTTTTGTACGGACAGCCGCTGATGCACAAGCGCCAGCCGCGACATTTGTCCTGGTCGATCAGCACAATGCCGTCTTCTTCACGCTTATAGATAGCACCGCTTGGGCAGGTGGCGACACAGCTTGGGTTCAGGCAGTGCTCGCACAGGCGCGGTAAATACATCATGAAGGTGTTTTCGAACTGGCCGTACATCTCCTTTTGCATCTTCTCGAAGTTACGGTCGCGGGCACGTTTTGAAAATTCGCCGCCAAGCAGTTCTTCCCAGTTTGGACCCCAGATAATCTTGTCCATCCGCTTTCCATCAATCAGCGAACGCGGACGCGCGGTGGGCTGATTCTTGCTTTCCGGCGCGCTATGCAGATGCTGATAATCGTAGGTAAACGGCTCATAGTAATCATCGATTTGCGGGATCACCGGGTTGGCGAAAATTTTGGTGATGACGCCCATCTTACCGCCCAGACGCGGTCTTATCTTGCCGTTAACATCGCGAACCCAGCCGCCTTGCCACTCTTCCTGATCTTCCCAGTTTTTTGGATACCCAATCCCCGGTTTAGTCTCGACGTTGTTAAACCACGCATATTCCATCCCTTCACGTCCGGTCCAGACGTTTTTACAGGTGACGGAGCAGGTGTGGCAGCCGATGCACTTATCCAGATTAAGAACCATGCCTACCTGTGAGCGTATTTTCATTTTTTCGCCTCCTGTACCTGATCGCGACCTTCATCATCCAGCCAGTTAATATTTTTCATTTTTCTAATCATGATGAACTCATCGCGGTTAGAGCCGACCGTACCGTAATAGTTGAAGCTGTATGCCAGCTGCGCATAGCCACCTATCATGTGCGTGGGTTTCGGGCAGACGCGGGTCACCGAGTTATGGATCCCGCCGCGCATCCCGGTCACCTCTGAGCCAGGGATATTCATGATTCGCTCCTGAGCGTGATACATCATGGTCATTCCCGGTGGCACGCGTTGACTCACCACTGCACGCGCGGTGAGCGCACCGTTGGCGTTGAAGGCTTCAATCCAGTCGTTATCCTCAATACCCAGCTCTTTGGCATCGGTTTCACTGATCCAGACAATCGGCCCGCCGCGCGACAGCGTCAGCATCAGCAGGTTTTCGCTATAGGTGGAGTGGATCCCCCATTTCTGGTGCGGCGTCAGGAAGTTGAGCGCTTTTTCCGGGAAGCCGTTAGGCGGAACCTCGCGCATTTCACTGACGCTGCGGGTATCGATAGGTGGACGATACGCCACCAGACTTTCACCAAACGCACGCATCCACGCATGATCCTGATACAGCTGCTGGCGACCGGACAGGGTACGCCATGGGATCAGCTCGTGGACGTTGGTATAGCCTGCGTTATAGGAAACATGTTCACTTTCCAACCCGGACCAGGTGGGGCTGGAGATGATTTTGCGCGGCTGCGCCTGGATATCGCGAAAACGGATCTTCTCGTCTTCTTTGTTCAACGCCAGATGCGTATGGTCGCGTCCGGTCATCGCCCCCAGCGCTTCCCAGGCTTTCACCGCCACCTGACCGTTTGTTTCCGGTGCCAGGGCAAGGATCACCTCAGAGGCATCCAGCGCGGTGTCAATCAGCGGGCGTCCTTTTGCCGGGCCTTCGCGCTTGGTGTAGTTCAGCTTGCCGAGGAAATCGACTTCCGCCTGGGTATTCCACGCAATGCCTTTCCCGCCATTACCGAGTTTGTCCATGAGCGGGCCAAGTGAAGTAAAGCGTTCGTAGGTGGCGGGGTAGTCACGCTCCACAACGGCGATATTCGGTGCCGTTTTGCCCGGGAGGAGATCGCATTCGCCTTTGCGCCAGTCCTGAATGTCAAACGGCTGCGCCAGCTCTGCCGGAGAGTCGTGTTGCAGCGGTTGCAACACGACATCCGTTTCTTGTCCAAGGTGTCCGACGCAAACCTCAGAAAATACTTTGGCGATGCCTTTATAAATTTCCCAGTCGCTCTTCGATTCCCATGCCGGGTCGACCGCCGCAGACAACGGGTGAATAAACGGATGCATATCCGAGGTATTCATATCGTCTTTTTCATACCAGGTAGCGGTTGGCAGAACGATATCGGAGAACAAACAGGTGCTGGACATACGGAAATCGAGCGTGACCAGCAGATCGAGCTTGCCCTCTATCGCCGCCGACTGCCATTCAACCTCTTCAGGTTTAATACCCTCGCTTGAACCGAGCGCTTCCCCCTGGAGCCCGCTTTCGGTACCCAGCAAATATTTGAGCATGTATTCATGCCCTTTACCGGAGGAGCCGAGCAGGTTAGAGCGCCAGACGAAGAGGTTGCGCGGATGGTTTTTGCCGTTATCAGGCTGTTCGCAGGCAAAACGAATATCACCCGACTTCAGCGCCTGTGCGGTGTATTGCGCAGGAGATAGTCCTGCATGTTCGGCTTTTGCTTTAACGGTCAGAGGGTTGAGGTTAAGCTGCGGCGCAGACGGCAGCCAGCCCATTCGTTCAGCCCGCACGTTAAAGTCAATCAAATGTCCGCTAAACTTCGACGCATCGGCCAGCGGAGAGAGGAGTTCCTGCGCGGTGAGTTTTTCATAACGCCACTGGCTGGAGTGGTTGTAGAAAAACGAAGTGCTGTTCATCTGACGCGGCGGACGGTTCCAGTCCAGCGCAAAGGCCAGCGGCAACCAACCGGTTTGCGGACGCAGTTTCTCCTGACCCACATAGTGCGCCCAGCCGCCGCCGCTTTGTCCCACGCAACCACAGAACACCAGGATGTTAATCATGCCACGGTAGTTCATATCCATGTGATACCAGTGGTTGACGCCAGCCCCGAGAATGATCATCGAACGGCCATGCGTTTTGTGCGCAGTATCGGCAAACTCACGGGCGATCTGTTCGATATGACGGCGTGGCACACCGGTAATTTGCTCGCCCCAGGCCGGGGTGTAGGCTTTCACTTCGCTGTAATCTTGTGCGCTATGAACGTCATCCAGACCACGTTCGAGGCCATAATTCGCCAGCACCAGATCATAGACGCTCACTACCGGGCAACGGCTACCGTCAGCGAGGGTAAGATGTTTTACCGGCAGTTGACGGATCAGCACCGGTTCTTGTTTTACACTGCGAAAATGTGGGTTTTCGTTGCCGCCAAAATAGGGGAATGCGACGCCGGTCACTTCATCATGCTGACCGAGCAGCGAAAGAGAAAGTTCAGTTTCAGCGCCAGCCGCCAGTGGTTCCAGGTTCCATTTGCCTTTCTCCCCCCAGCGAAAACCGATAGATCCGTTCGGGACAACCAGTTCACCTGCGCTGTTAAAGGCTACCGTTTTCCACTCTGGATTGTTGCTTTCGCCCAGACCATCGACAAGGTCTGAAGCACGCATCATGCGTCCAGGCACGTAGCTGCCATCTTCCCGGGCATCCAGTAAAACCAGCATCGGCATGTCGGTATAGCGACGGCAGTAATTGAGGAAATAATCGCTGGGATTGTCGAGGTGGAACTCTTTCAGGATGACGTGGCCCATCGCCATTGCCAGCGCGCTGTCGGTCCCTTGTTTAGGTGCCAGCCACTGGTCGCATAGTTTAGCGACTTCCGAGTAGTCCGGCGTAATGGCAATCGTCTTGGTGCCTTTGTAGCGTACTTCTGTGAAAAAGTGCGCATCCGGGGTACGGGTCTGCGGCACGTTAGAGCCCCAGGCGATGATATAGCTGGAGTTATACCAGTCGGCGGATTCAGGAACGTCGGTCTGCTCGCCCCAGGTCATCGGTGACGCGGGCGGTAAGTCGCAGTACCAGTCATAGAAGCTCAGACAGGTTCCGCCGATTAGCGAGAGATAGCGTGTGCCGGCGGCATAGGAAACCATCGACATCGCAGGGATCGGGGAGAAGCCGACCACGCGATCCGGGCCGTAGGTTTTCACCGTCCAGACGTTGGCGGCAGCAATCAGCTGATTAAGCTCTTTCCAGTTAGAACGGATAAACCCACCGCGCCCGCGTACCTGCTTGTAGCTCTGGCATTTTTGCGGGTCGTTCATAATGGATTCCCAGGCCAGCACCGGATCGGGCTGGCGGGAGAGGGCGTCGCGCCACAATTCGATTAAGCGTTTACGCACCAGCGGATATTTCAGGCGGTTCGCGCTATAGAGATACCACGAGTAACTGGCGCCGCGTGGACAGCCACGGGGCTCATGATTTGGCAGGTCAGGACGGGTACGCGGGTAGTCGGTTTGCTGCGTTTCCCAGGTCACCAGCCCGTTTTTAACGTAGATCTTCCAGCTGCATGAGCCGGTACAGTTAACGCCGTGGGTAGAACGCACAATTTTGTCGAACTGCCAGCGCTGACGATAGCTGTCTTCCCAGTCCCGGTTGGTGTGCATTACTTGCCCATGCCCCTCGGCAAACGTATCGCCCTTTTGTTTAAAGTAGCGAAAGCGGTCTAACAGTTTACTCATGACATAACTCCTGCTTAGATAATATTGCCGACGGTGAATCGAACGCCAGGCCTGATCCGGCCTACCTAAATGTCCGATCCTGCGGTATCCATTTTGTTATTTTTTTTGTGATTTACGGCCATAGACCAACCAGGTCACCAGCACGCAGACGATGTAAAACACGAGGAATATTTTCATGGCACCCACAGGAGAGCCGGTCAATGCCAGCGATGAGCCAAACGCTTTAGGAATGAAGAAGCCCCCCACAGCGCCAATGGCGGAGATAAATCCCAGGGCGGCTGCGGTATCGGTTACCGCTTCCCGCTGAGCTTGCTCTTCAGTACCGCCATGCAGCTTCACCCGATAAATTGTGATTTTGCGAAAGATCACCGCAATCATCTGGAAGGTTGAACCGCTACCCAGACCCGCGGTCAGGAACAAGCCCATAAACACCAGGTAAAACGCGATAAAGCTACCTTCGCCCGAGCCGGGCAAAGTGAGAAACAGCAGGGCGCTGAACAGTGCCATAAAGATGAAGTTAATTAAGGTGACACGTACACCACCAAACTTGTCAGAGATAACACCGCCCGCCGATCGTGCAAGCGCGCCGATGAAGGGGCCGAAGAACGCCAGTTGCAGGATATTCACGTCGGGGAACTGGGTTTTCGCCAGCATGGCAAAGCCTGCCGAAAAACCGATAAATGAACCGAAGGTGGCGAGATACAGCAGACTTAATAACCACAGATGAAAACGCTTGAGGACCGGTAACTGGGAGGCAATTGAGGCCTTCGAGCTGGCAATGTCGTTCATTCCCATGCCCGCTGCCACGGTGGCTATCAGCAGTAACGGCACCCAAATCCATGCGGCATTGGCCAGCGACAATAACGAGCCATCAACTTGTGGTACGCCCTGTACGCCCAAAAAGGTAAATATGGGCAGAAAGATAACCAGTGGCGCGATCAACTGCATCACGCTGACGCCGAGGTTGCCGAGACCACCGTTAACGCCTAATGCGCTACCTTGCTTCGCTTTGGGGAAGAAAAAGCTGATATTGCCCATGCTGGAGGCAAAGTTAGCGCCAGCAAAACCACACATCAGCGCAATGATAATAAATACACCGAACGGAGTAGTGGTATTTTGCACGGCAAATCCGAGCCAGACACAGGGAATAACCAGAATAATCGTACTAAAAATGGTCCAACGACGCCCACCAAATATAGGTACCATAAAGGAGTAGGGAACGCGCAATATTGCACCAGAAAGAGAAGGCAGTGCCGTTAATAAAAACAGTTGGTCGGTGGTGAAATTAAAGCCAATTTTATTCAGATTTACGGCAACGGCGCTGAACAACATCCAGACGCAGAACGCAAGCAGCAGGCAACTTACTGATATCCAGAGATTTCTGCGCGCAATGTGCTTGCCTTTATTTTCCCAAAAGCCGGGGTTCTCTGGTTTCCAGTCCGTTAAAAGATAACGATTATTTTTCTCATTTGATGATGACATATTATTCTCCATGCACATGCCGTTCATGAAAAAGAAATAAACGCATGCAGCGCCGCGCGGCTTCTTTTTAGAAACTATTGAAAAGTTTTAGGAATATTGACTGAAAGAATAGATAAAAAAGTGCAATAACGCGGCGTGATAGGAGAATTACACGTTGCTTAAGTGTTACTAATTGTAAGCATAAAAGATGTATTGTTAATTCATCTATTACATCAAATAAATAACTCCTGCGTAATCATACGATCAAGATGACGATCGAATGCAGGATCGGCCATTTCCTCAATACCTAATATGTACATACCATCCAGGCCGCAGACTAATGCGATTAAACGCCATGCGACGTCGGCGGCATCAGGCGTGGATGAGAACTCACCGGCTTTCTGTCCTTGGGTAATAATGTTGGCGGTTTCTTCGTGCCACATTCGCATGGTCAACAGATAGGCGCTTTTAATTTCCGGATCTTTACCCGCAACAACCTGTGCTTCACGCCATAGCTTAATATAGGGTTCCAGACCACCATCTTCACTGCCTAGCATCGCATGCAGTCGCTCACGGAAACTGGCGTCTTCGCTGACCAGTTCGGCATCAAGTAGGGTGCGGATAAGGCGCACAAATGCCTGGGATTTGAGCTCACCGGCAGAGGCGAAATGGTGATGTAGCTGGCCCGTCGCGACGTGAGCTTCAGCAGCAATGCGTCGAACCGTCATGGCGGAAAATCCTTCTTCAAGTGCGACACGCATTGCCGCTTGCAGAATCACTTCCCGACGTTCATCCCGATTTAGATAGCTCATCATTCCTCCTGTATCCGTATAGATCGCAGTCTAACAAAAAGTTGGACATATGTTCAATTTTCCGTAGGATCGCTAAAGCTGGACATGTGTCCAGTTTTGGTTTCGTTAGGGAGTTTTATGTTTCGTCAGTGGTTAACGTTAGTCATTATTGTGCTGGTCTACATCCCTGTTGCGATTGATGCAACGGTGCTGCACGTTGCCGCGCCCACGCTGAGTATGACGCTGGGTGCCAGTGGTAACGAGCTGCTGTGGATCATTGATATTTATTCCCTGGTAATGGCCGGTATGGTATTGCCAATGGGCGCGCTAGGGGATCGCATCGGCTTTAAACGTCTGCTGCTGTTAGGCGGTGGATTATTTGGTCTCGCATCGCTGGCGGCCGCTTTTGCTCATAGCGCAAGCTGGCTGATTGCCACCCGGGCGGTATTGGCGATTGGCGCGGCGATGATTGTTCCGGCAACGCTAGCGGGTATTCGCGCCACGTTCTCTGAGCAACGGCATCGAAATATGGCGCTCGGCGTCTGGGCAGCGGTCGGTTCCGGCGGTGCGGCGTTTGGCCCACTGGTTGGCGGGATGCTGCTGGAGCACTTCTACTGGGGGTCCGTATTCTTAATTAATGTGCCAATTGTCCTGGTGGTAATGGCCTTAACCGCACGCTTAGTGCCACGCCAGGCCGGACGTCGCGATCAATCGTTAAATTTTGGTCATGCGATCATGCTGATTGTTGCCATTCTGCTGTTGGTTTACAGCGCCAAAACCGCGCTAAAAGGGCATACGGCGACCGTTGCCATCGCCCTGACGCTGTTAACCGGCGCTTTACTGTTGTGGCAGTTTGTCCGTATCCAGCTTGCGGCAGCCCGCCCGATGATTGATATGCGTCTGTTCACGCATCGCATTATCTTAAGTGGCGTAGTGATGGCGATGACCGCGATGATAACGCTGGTGGGTTTCGAGTTGCTGATGGCACAGGAACTACAGTTTGTTCACGGTTTAACACCGTATCAGGCAGGGTTGTTCATGCTGCCGGTGATGCTGGCCAGTGGTTTCAGCGGACCGATTGCCGGTATGCTGGTTTCACGCCTGGGATTACGTTGTGTGGCAACGGCGGGCATGGCGCTGAGCGCCGTTAGTTTTTACGGCCTGGCGATGACGGATTTCAGTAGCCAACAGGTACAAGCCTGGATTTTGATGGCTTTGCTCGGTTTCAGCGCCGCCAGTGCGCTCCTGGCTTCAACAGCGGCTATCATGGCAGCAGCGCCGGCGGAAAAAGCCGCGGCCGCGGGCGCCATTGAGACAATGGCTTATGAACTGGGGGCAGGACTTGGGATCGCTATCTTTGGTTTGCTGTTGAGCCGTAGCTTTTCTGCATCGATTCTGCCGCCAGCCGGACTTAATGCGCAGGAAATGGAACGTGCCTCATCGTCAATGGGGGAGGCGGTACAACTGGCGCACTCGCTCCCGCCGTCACTGAGTGAAGCATTGCTGACGGCTGCCAGAGAAGCGTTCACCTGGTCACATAGCGTGGCATTAAGCAGCGCCGGCAGCATGCTTATCGTATTAGCGATAGGAATGTGGTTCAGTCTGGCAAAGGTACAACGTTAATAACTAGTGAGCTAAATGACAGGGGTAATCCATCTCTTCGACTTCTTTCCCACTCAGTCGAGCGTATTGCCCCGTCAATCTCCAGAACGCAGGCTGTGTTTCCGTATAGATTTCTGCCGCTAATATCAGGCGGCGGCGATCTACCTCATTAAGTTCCAGAAGTGTCCACGGAATAAAGTAGCGATCGCTGTCCGTCAACGTAAACCACAGTGGGCATCCGCAGCCGGAACAGAAGAACCGTTCACCACGATTTGAAGAAGGGAAGTGCGAAGGTTCTGCCGATTCTGGCGACATCAGCGGGTGAGCGCTGGCTTCCAGATACATGGCGATGCCGCCTGACCATTTCTGACACAGCGTACAGTGGCAGGCATAGACATCCAGCATTTCGACGTCAACGGTAAAATGACTCTGTCCGCAAAGACAACGACCAGTGAATGTCTGCACGGCATACTCCTTATGACCGAGTCTACATTAAGAGAAAAAGCCAGCCCTGGAAGGACTGGCTTTGTATTCAGACTACAACAAAATTAGAACTGGTAGTTCAGACCAACAGCCACGATGTTGTCAGTGCTGATCTGCGCAACATTTTTAGTGAAGTTAGTGTCATCCAGCAGGTTGATTTTGTAATCAACGAAGGTAGACATGTTTTTGTTGAAGTAGTAGGTAGCACCCAGGTCTACGTATTCAACCAGATCCTGGTCGCCGTATGCACCCAGATCTTTACCTTTGGATTTCAGGTAAGCGATGGACGGACGCAGGCCGAAGTCGAACTGGTACTGTGCAACAGCTTCAAAGTTCTGAGTTTTGTTAGCAATACCGTCGATTTTACCGAATGTGGTCATATTGCGGGTTTCGGAGTAGGTGGTCGCCAGGTAGATGTTGTTCGCATCATACTTCAGACCAGCAGCCCACACTTCCGCATTCTGACCTGAAGCGTAAAGACCGTTGGTGCCGTTGCGCACCTGACGATCGGTACGGTCAGATTTCGCATAGGTAGCACCAACGCCGAAACCTTCGTATTCATAGGTAGTAGACAGACCGAAGCCATCACCGTTCGCTTCAACTTCATCGGTACGATCGTTTTTGCCCTGGTACTGAGCGGCAAAGTTCAGACCTTCAACCAGACCGAAGAAGTCGGTGTTACGATAGGTTGCAACGCCGGTAGCACGCTGGGTCATGAATACGTCGGTCTGGGTCCAGGTATCACCACCGAACTCAGGCAGGACGTCGGTCCATGCGCCGATGTCGTAAGCTACGCCGTAGTTACGACCGTAGTCGAAAGAACCGTATTCAGCGAATTTCAGGCCAGCGAATGCCAGACGGGTTTTGTCTGCTTCGGAACCCTGGCTTTCGGAACGGTTGCCTTTGAATTCATATTCCCACTGACCAAAACCAACCAGTTGGTCGTTGATCTGAGTTTCGCCTTTGAAGCCCAGACGTGCGTAGGTTTTGTCGCCATCGCTGCTGGTGTCGTCAGAGAAGTAATGCTGAGCGTGAACTTTACCGTAGATATCCAGTTTGTTTGCGTCTTTGTTATATACCTCAGCTGCGTTTACCGCACCTGCCGCCAACAGGCTAGTCACTGCCACTGCAACTAATTTAAGTTTCATTCTAAATAATCCTTATAATTTTTTCTTGGTGTGTTTCCTAAACCATTGCTAAACGAAGGGGTTCGTCAATGGCAAACTATTTTTAAATGACGCAGTGGTATAAGTTCAATAATAAGTTTCATAATATTGCGAAATATTTGAGTTTGTGTGATCCAGATCTACATAATATAGCTGATTGTATTAATCTTTATATGTGACAAATCTGAATGGGTATATTTACGTAGGGGACTATTGTGCCGCCTATGGTTTAAATGACGTTAGTCACGCAGGTGTAATATATACATATCGAGGATTATAGATAAGCATGAAATATTTTCTTGAGTTAATTAATTACCAATTATTAACATTTAATTAAACAAAAATAAACATAATCCACAAGTGGAATGAACATTTATTATTCATTAATTTGATTACAGTGTAGCCGGGTTTTAGATTTGCGCGATAAAACCCGGATTTTTTTCAGGCGCGGCGTGTTGCCAACCAGCAAAGTAGCGAACCCGCACAAACCATCAATGCCCCCTGCCAGAAAGATAGCGACAACGGGGCGCTGAGTAACACAGCAGCCAGGGCGGAGGAGAGCACTGGGGTAAAATAGGAACCTACGGCCATGATGGTCACGTTGCCATGCAAAATGCCAATATTCCACGCCGCATAGGCAAATCCTAACGTTAATGCCGCTGAGAACATTTTAATAGTCACCGAAGTGCTGAAAATCATTTCTGGTTGCGGAGTCATAAAATAGTAAACCCACAAACTTGCGGCCGTCAGTAAAACGAATACCGTAATGCCGTTAAAGCCTTTTGCATATTTATTGGTCACCGTGCAATACGTTGCCCAGATAAATGCGCCCAAAAAGGCGAGGAAATAGCTCAGCGGACTGCTGGCAACGTTGTTTATAATTTCACCAGGATTAAGGCCGTTTTCACCACCCAATACCCAACAAACCCCGGTCAATGCGATAATTAATCCAGGGATCACCAGCCAGGTTGTTTTTTGACCATTAAATAAAATAGCAAACAATATCGTTAAACTCGGCCAGAGATAATTGACCATACCGACTTCAATAGCCTGGTGACGAGTAGCCGCATAACCGAGAGCCAGCGCTAAACATATTTCATAGGTAACAAAAAGCACGCTACCCGCGATTAAATAACGCACAGGAATCTTTCTTATATTCGGAAAGCCGACGGTAAAAATCAGTAACAGGCCACTTAACGAAAAAATCATTGCTGCGCCGCCCGCAGGACCCAGTCCTTCACTTACCCCACGCATGAGTCCGACCATCGTACTCCAGAGCACAATGGCAATGAGCCCAATTAACGTTGCTTTTTGTTTTGTCATTCTGATTGTCTGTCCATGGTACTGGCAAAAATTTAAGCTGAAATTTATAGCACCTTTACACCGTAGCGCGCTAATTAATTGCTTTTCACATACTCCCTTATGGGTACAAAGGTTAAACAAAGTGCACTATTTAGTAGCGGAACCGTTTCGTTATTGATTTGACGCAAAAAAAATATGGATATAGCTGATAGTTTCGTCGCGAAGTTGTACATGTCATCTTTCAATTATGCCGCGCTGGCGCGATTTGAGAGATGTCCTGTACGAATCCCTGCAAAAAAGAGGAAAGCAATGGACGTCAGCCGCAGACAATTTTTTAAAATCTGCGCGGGCGGTATGGCGGGAACAACAGTAGCCGCTTTGGGTTTTGCACCCAAAATGGCACTGGCTCAGGCGCGAAACTATAAGCTGTTACGCGCCAAAGAGATCCGAAACACCTGCACATACTGTTCCGTAGGTTGCGGGCTATTAATGTATAGCCTGGGAGATGGAGCAAAAAACGCCAAAGAGTCGATTTACCATATTGAAGGGGATCCGGATCATCCGGTGAGCCGCGGGGCATTATGTCCTAAGGGCGCAGGATTACTGGATTACGTGCACAGTGAAAACCGTCTGCGTTACCCGGAATATCGCGCTCCTGGTTCCGACAAATGGCAGCGTATCAGCTGGGATGAAGCATTCACCCGTATCGCGAAGCTGATGAAAACTGACCGTGACGCCAACTTTATTGAGAAGAATGAGCAGGGCGTAACGGTAAACCGCTGGCTTTCAACCGGGATGTTGTGTGCATCTGCGGCAAGTAATGAAACCGGCATGCTGACGCAAAAATTTGTGCGCTCACTCGGCATGCTGGCAGTAGACAACCAGGCGCGCGTCTGACACGGACCAACGGTAGCAAGTCTTGCTCCAACATTTGGTCGCGGTGCGATGACCAACCACTGGGTTGATATCAAAAATGCTAACGTCGTGATGGTGATGGGCGGTAATGCCGCTGAAGCACATCCGGTGGGATTCCGCTGGGCGATGGAAGCCAAAAACAACAATGATGCCACGCTGATTGTTGTTGACCCTCGTTTTACACGTACAGCTTCGGTGGCGGATATCTATGCGCCAATTCGTTCCGGCACGGACATTACGTTCCTGTCCGGCGTCTTGCTGTACCTGATTGAAAATAACAAAATTAACGCTGAATACGTTAAGCATTACACCAACGCCAGCCTGCTGGTGCGGGATGACTATGCTTTTGAAGACGGTCTGTTCAGCGGGTATGACGCGAAAAAACGCCAATACGATAAATCGTCCTGGAACTACCAGTTCGATGAAAACGGCTACGCGAAACGCGATGAAACGTTAAGCCATCCTCGCTGTGTCTGGAACCTGTTAAAACAGCACGTTTCCCGCTACACGCCGGATGTGGTGGAAAACATTTGTGGTACGCCGAAAGAAGACTTCCTGAAAGTCTGCGAAGTGCTGGCTTCCACCAGCGCAGCCGATCGCACCACTACGTTCCTGTACGCGCTGGGTTGGACTCAGCATACCGTCGGGGCACAGAACATCCGAACCATGGCGATGATCCAGTTGCTGCTCGGCAACATGGGGATGGCAGGTGGCGGGGTTAACGCCTTACGTGGTCACTCCAACATTCAGGGATTAACCGACTTAGGTCTGCTCTCTACCAGTCTGCCAGGTTACCTGACGCTGCCGTCAGAGAAACAGGCGGATCTGCAAACCTATCTGGCTGCTAATACGCCAAAAGCGACGTTGGCCGACCAGGTTAACTACTGGGGTAACTATCCGAAGTTCTTCGTCAGTCTAATGAAATCTTTCTACGGCAATGCGGCGCAGAAAGAGAACGACTGGGGCTTTGAGTGGCTGCCGAAGTGGGATCAGTCCTACGACGTCATCAAATACTTCAACATGATGGATAGCGGAAAAGTCACCGGCTACATCTGTCAGGGCTTTAACCCGGTTGCGTCCTTCCCGGACAAAAACAAAGTGGTGCAGTGCCTGAGCAAACTGAAGTATCTGGTGGTTATCGATCCGCTGGTGACCGAAACCTCAACGTTCTGGCAGAACCACGGTGAATCAAACGACGTCGATCCGGCATCGATTCAGACCGAAGTCTTCCGTTTGCCATCGACCTGCTTTGCAGAAGAGGACGGCTCCATTGCCAACTCCGGCCGCTGGCTACAGTGGCACTGGAAAGGTCAGGACGCACCGGGTGAAGCCCGCAACGACGGCGAAATTCTGGCCGGTATTTACCATCGTCTGCGCGACATGTATCGCACTGAAGGCGGTAAAGCTGTAGAGCCCGTTCTGAAAATGAGCTGGAACTATAAGCAGCCGGACGAACCGCATTCCGAGGAAGTGGCAAAAGAGAACAACGGCTATGCGCTGGAAGATCTCTATGATGCCAACGGCGTGCTGGTTGCGAAAAAAGGTCAGTTGCTCAACAGCTTTGCGTTGCTGCGCGATGATGGTTCTACGTCATCGTCCTGCTGGATTTATACCGGTAGCTGGACCGAGCAGGGCAACCAGATGGCCAACCGCGATAACGCCGACCCGTCAGGTCTCGGTAATACGCTGGGCTGGGCCTGGGCATGGCCGCTGAACCGTCGCGTACTGTATAACCGCGCTTCGGCGGATCCGCAGGGTAAACCGTGGGATCCAAAACGCATGCTTATCCAGTGGAACGGTACGAAGTGGACGGGGAACGATATCCCGGACTTCAACACCGCGGCACCGGGCAGTGGCACCAATCCGTTTATCATGCAGCCGGAAGGGCTGGGGCGTCTGTTTGCTATCGATAAGATGGCGGAAGGTCCGTTCCCGGAACACTACGAGCCGATGGAAACGCCGCTGGGTACTAACCCGCTGCACCCGAATGTGATCTCCAACCCGGCAGCACGTCTGTACGAAGCGGATAAACTCCGTATGGGCACGAAACAGGACTTCCCGTACGTCGGGACGACCTATCGTCTAACCGAACATTTCCATACCTGGACCAAGCACGCATTACTGAATGCGATTGCCCAGCCAGAGCAGTTTGTGGAAATCAGCGAAACGCTGGCGGCAGCGAAAGGGATCAACAACGGCGATCACGTCAAAGTTAGCAGCAAGCGTGGATTTATTCGCGCAGTTGCCGTGGTCACTCGTCGTCTGCGTACCCTGAACGTCAACGGTCAGCAGGTTGAAACGGTTGGGATCCCAATCCACTGGGGCTTTGAAGGAGTCGCGCGTAAAGGCTTTATCGCCAACACCCTGACGCCGAATGTCGGTGATGCAAACTCGCAAACGCCGGAATACAAAGCGTTTTTAGTTAACATCGAGAAGGCGTAAGGGAGGCGAACATATGTCTATGGAAACGCAGGACATCATCAAACGGTCCGCAACAAACTCCATCACGCCGCCGCCTCAGGCCCGTGATTACAAAGCAGAAGTCGCGAAGCTGATCGACGTTTCCACCTGTATAGGTTGTAAGGCCTGTCAGGTGGCATGCTCAGAGTGGAACGATATCCGCGATGAAGTTGGCCACTGCGTCGGGGTGTATGACAACCCCGCCGATCTCAGCGCCAAGTCCTGGACGGTGATGCGGTTTACCGAAACCGAACAGAACGGCAAGCTGGAGTGGTTGATTCGTAAAGACGGCTGTATGCACTGTGAAGATCCGGGCTGCCTGAAGGCGTGCCCGTCTGCCGGGGCCATCATCCAGTACGCCAACGGGATTGTCGATTTCCAGTCAGAGCACTGCATCGGCTGCGGCTACTGTATTGCCGGGTGTCCATTTAATATTCCGCGCCTCAATAAAGAGGATAACCGCGTGTATAAATGTACGCTGTGTGTGGACCGAGTCAGCGTCGGGCAGGAACCTGCCTGCGTGAAAACGTGTCCGACCGGGGCAATACATTTCGGCACCAAGCAGGAAATGCTGGAAATGGGCGAACAGCGTGTGGCAAAACTGAAAGCACGCGGTTTTGAACATGCCGGTCTTTACAACCCGGAAGGTGTGGGCGGCACGCACGTCATGTACGTTCTGCATCATGCCAACCAGCCTGAACTGTATCACGGTCTGCCAAAAGACCCGCAGATAGATACCTCTATCAATCTGTGGAAAGGGGCGCTGAAGCCGCTGGCCGCTGCCGGATTTATCGCCACCTTCGCCGGACTGATTTACCACTACATTGGTATTGGTCCGAATAAGGAAGTGGACGACGACGAGGAGGATCATCATGAGTAAGTCGAAAATGATTGTGCGCACGAAATTTATCGACCGCGCCTGTCACTGGACGGTGGTGATCTGCTTCTTCCTGGTAGCGCTGTCGGGGATTTCATTTTTCTTCCCGACTCTGCAATGGCTGACGCAAACCTTCGGTACGCCGCAGATGGGACGCATTTTGCATCCGTTCTTCGGCATACTGATCTTCGTGGCGCTGATGTTCATGTTTGTACGCTTTGTGCACCACAACATCCCGGATAAGAAAGATATTCCGTGGCTGAAAAACATTGTGGAAGTACTGAAAGGCAATGAACACAAAGTGGCGGATGTGGGCAAATACAACGCCGGGCAGAAAATGATGTTCTGGTCGATTATGAGCATGATTTTCGTGCTGCTGATTACCGGTATCATTATCTGGCGTCCGTACTTTGCGCAGTTCTTCCCGATGCAGGTCGTGCGCTATAGCCTGCTGATCCATGCGGCTGCGGGGATTATCCTGATGCACGCCATCCTCATCCATATGTATATGGCATTCTGGGTGAAAGGATCGATTAAAGGCATGGTTGAAGGGAAAGTGAGCCGTCGCTGGGCGAAGAAACATCACCCGCGTTGGTATCGCGAAGTTGAAAGACAAGAAGCGAAAAAAGAGAGTGAGGAGGGGGTTAACTAATCCCTGATGTTCCCTCTACGCAATGGCGCTACATCGGTAGCGCCATTTTTTTGCCAAAAAAACGTCATGTTTCTGTCATCTGCTGAACGTAAGGTATTGTCTTTCCGATAATAGAAGAGTTACAAGACAATGCATCTGGTGAAAAAATTACTCGCTGTCAGCGTGTTTCTTTGTGCTTCAGCTCAGGCGCAGAACATCCTCGAATTTCCTCAGCCGGAGAACAACCCGGAAGAGTTTTATGCCGTAACCGAAATCCCGGCAGGCGGAATGATTAAATATGAAACCGACGCCAAAACCGGTTTTATCGTTGCCGATCGCTTCCAGTCAATGCCGGTTGCCTATCCCGCCAACTACGGTTCACTCACCCAGTCTTTAGCCGGTGACGGTGACCCGCTGGACGTCATTTTTTATACCCGTGCGCCGCTTGCTCCGGGAACGTTGATTAAGCTGCGCGCTATTGGCGTACTGAAGATGATCGACGGCGGTGAAAAGGACGACAAAATTGTCGCTGTTCCGGCCAGTAAAATTGACCCCACTTATGACGACATCAAAGAGTTAAGCGATCTGCCCAAGATTGAAGTTCAACGTCTGGAATCTTTCTTCCGCGTGTACAAAGATCTGCCGGAAGGGCGCAAGAAGGTCGAATTAAACGGTTTCAATGATGCCGCTACGGCAAAGCAAGAGATCAAACAGGCCTGGGATGCCTGGAAAGAGAAAAAACCGCAGCAATAACGCATTGCCGGATGGCGCTTGCGCTTATCCGGCCTACGTTTTTGTAGGCCCGGTAAGCGTCGCGCCACCGGGCGTTGCTATCAGAGTTTCGCCGTTATCTCCTCTATCTCCTTGCGCCATTGCGCCTGTAACAACGGTTTTTGATGTTTCGGCTTGCGGGCGAGATCGTCGGCCAGACGCTGCTCAAGATCGAGAAGTTGTTCCAGCAATCTATCGCTGTCACTGCTTATTTCAGTTTTCTCTACGACCACCGTTTTGGGAACGGTTATCTCCGCGGACGTTTCCCGAATACGCGCATTGACCGCCTCCAGATCGTGCCATTCACTGAGTTCGCCATTGTCGATTAACCAGAACCGATTACAGCTTTGGCTGATAAGCTGCCGGTCGTGACTGACCAGCAACACGCCGCCGTTATATCTTTGTAGCGTTTCTGCCAGCGCCTCTTTGCCTTCCATATCCAGATGGTTGGTCGGTTCATCAAGCATCAGCAGACTGTAGCGCGCAAGCGTCAGCCCAACAAACAGTAGCCGGGAGCGCTCACCGCCGCTTAATGTACTGACCCGCTGCGCATGACGAACCCACGGAAATCCCGCGCTAATCAGCGCCATCTTGCGAATCTCTGGCTGCGGGGCAAACGCTTCCAGCGCGTCAAACAATGAATCGTTATCGGCAAGCTGATGCAGCGTCTGATCGTAATAACCCAGCGTAACGCGCGGGTGTAACACCAGTGAAGTTGATGCTATCTGTGCCTGGAACTGTTGCCAGATAAGCCTTAACAGCGATGATTTCCCGCAACCGTTACGCCCGACAATCGCCACGCGATCGCCGCTTTTTAACCGGATACCGGCAATGGAAAACAGTGTATCTGCACCAGGAGCAGGGGCTACAGACAGATTGGTCATCTCCAGCAAACGATCTGCACGCAGGGCATCACCCTGCAATGTTAGTGTCCACTGACTTCCTGACGTCACTTCTGTTTGTACCTCTTTCAGGCGCTGTACCTGTTTTTCCATCTGCTTGGCCTTGCGGGAGAGATCTTCGTTGTCGTAGACCCGCCCCCAGGTTGCCAGCCGTTTGGCGCTGGCAGTCACCCGGTCTATTTCTTTTTGCTCAGCCTTGTGGCGCAGAGCATCGCTGACATCTCTTTCTGCCAGAGCCTGACGCGCTGCACTACAGGGTAGATCAAACGCATGGAGGGTGCGATCGCGCAAGATCCAGGTTCCGTGAGTCACCGCATCCAGCAGTTGCGGGTCGTGGGAGACCACCACAAAACTGCCAGACCAGTTCTGTAAGAACTGCTCAAGCCACAGTAATGTAGGCAAATCCAGGTGGTTACCCGGCTCATCCAGCAGCAGCAGGTCAGGATTACGCATCAGTGCCCGCGCTAATAGCAAGCGCGTGTGCTGGCCACCGCTCAACGTTTGCGCTGTAAGAGATAAATTCTCTGGCGTAAAACCCATTTCGGCAAGCAGTGCTTCAACTCGCCACTGCTGAGCTGCGCGTTCATGCTCGGGAAGTTGAGCGAGAACGGCTTCCTGCAGCGTAAGAGGCAGTATATCGTCAGGTAGATGTTGTTCTACACGCGCGAGATGGCAGTGATTCGCCTGCGCGATTGCCCCACTGGTGGGCGAGATCGTGCCATCGAGCAGTTTTAACAGCGTGCTTTTGCCGCAGCCGTTGTAACCGATAAGCCCGATGCGGTCGCCTTTTTTCAGGGTAAAGGAAAGATCGTCGAATAGCGTGCCGAATGCCGTATCAACGTGTAAGGATTGTGCGGTTAGTAATGTGCTCATTGTTGCTTACTCAAGAGTTACAGGCGTAAAAACGCCTCGTCAAACATCGCTGACGATAACCCGGTAAGCCCGAGAGAAGGGGATTTAGAAGTTAGCTTCGCTCAAGCAGAAGTTATCGCAGCACGATACCGATAACGCTTGAGCACTGGCGATCGCCAAAAGCATGTGAAACGATAAAACGTTCACAGTACAGCATAAGTATCCTCCTTTTGTTTTTCAGAATGTTAATCGGTGGTGAAAGTGTAATCGTAAGTTGCGCAAAAGCGCAAGTGTTGAACGCCCGGCAGCAGTTTGCCGCCGGGCAAAGCGTCAGATAGAGGTACGACGGTAGTCGCGATATTCTGCTTGCCAGAAATTATCGTCAATCGCCTGTTGCAGCGCTTCGGCGGAGGTTTTCACTGCCACACCTTGCTGCTGAGCCATTTTACCGACGGCAAAGGCAATGGCGCGAGAAACGGTCTGAATATCTTTCAGTTCCGGTAGCACCAGGCCTTCGCCGTTGAGCACCAACGGTGAATACTGTGCCAGCGTTTCACTCGCCGACATCAGCATTTCATCAGTGATGCGCGACGCGCCAGACGCAATCACACCCAGACCAATACCCGGGAAGATATAGGCGTTGTTACACTGGGCGATTGGGTAAATTTTATCTTTCCACAGTACCGGTGCGAACGGACTACCGGTCGCAACCAGCGCGTTACCTTCGGTCCAGGCGATAATATCCTGTGGCGTAGCTTCAACACGGGAAGTGGGGTTAGACAACGGCATGACGATCGGACGCGGACAATGCTTGTGCATTTCGCGGATGATCTCTTCGGTAAACAGGCCGGTTTGTCCGGAAACGCCGATCAGGATGTCAGGTTTAACGTTGCGGACCACGTCGAGCAACGACAGCACATCTTCTTGTGTATCCCAGTGCTGGAGATTTTCGCGTTTTTGCACCAGTTTGGTCTGGAAGGAGAGCAGGTTCGGCATTTTGTCTGTTAACAGGCCGAAGCGATCGACCATGAATACGCGTTGACGCGCCGCTTCTTCGCTTAAACCTTCACGCTGGATCTGCGCAATGATCTGCTCGGCAATCCCGCAACCGGCGGAACCCGCACCGAGGAAGACGATGTTCTGTTCGCTCAACTGGCTACCGGCCGCGCGGCTAGCCGCAATCAGCGTACCGACGGTAACCGCCGCGGTGCCCTGAATATCGTCGTTAAACGAGCAAATTTCATCACGATAACGGGTCAGCAGCGGCATGGCGTTTTTCTGGGCGAAATCTTCAAACTGCAACAGCACGTCCGGCCAGCGATGCTTCACGGCCTGGATGAATTCATCAACGAATTCGTAGTATTCATCATCAGTGATACGCGGATTGCGCCAGCCCATATACAGCGGATCGTTCAGCAGTTGCTGGTTGTTGGTCCCCACGTCCAGTACCACCGGAAGAGTATAGGCCGGGCTAATTCCGCCACATGCGGTATACAGCGACAGTTTACCGATTGGAATGCCCATCCCGCCGATCCCCTGATCGCCAAGACCTAAAATACGTTCGCCATCGGTGACAACGATGACCTTGATGTTGTGGTTAGGGACGTTTTGCAGGATATCGTCCATATTGTGGCGGTTCTGATAAGAGATAAACACGCCGCGCGCACGACGATAAATCTCAGAGAAACGCTCACAGGCCGCGCCGACCGTTGGGGTATAGATAACTGGCATCATCTCATCCAGGTGATTATGCACCAGTCGGTAAAACAGGGTTTCGTTGGTGTCCTGGATGTTGCGCAGGTAAATATGTTTGTCGATTTCGGTTTTGAATCCCTGATATTGGATCCAGGCGCGTTCAGCCTGTTCCTCAATCGTCTCGACCACTTCCGGCAGTAACCCCAGCAGGTTGAAGTTACGGCGTTCTTCCACACTGAAGGCGCTCCCTTTATTCAGTAAAGGGAATTCCAGCAGTACCGGGCCAGCGTAGGGGATGTAAAGGGAACGCAGTTTTTTGGTTTCGTTTTCCATGTCACTCACTCTTTTTTGAATAACCGTCCCTGGCGCTCTTTATGATCGTATGTAGCCTGTCCGCCAGGGAAACGGGCGAAGTATAAAGCATTGTGAATGGGTTAAGGGGTTTTATAAGCAAAAACACCACTGCGGTTGCAATGGTGTTTATCTCGTTACTCAGTCAGACGTGCGAAAGGCTACTTGCCGTCAGTGCGGCGCTTTCTTCCAGTAGGATTATTGACCACGTTGGTTTTGTCACCTTCGGTCACGATTTTACGTTGATTTGAGATTTTGTGGTCCAGTCCGAGAATATGACGGGCCTGACGGTTCGATTTCATTCTAACTCCTTAATCCTGTTACTGGTTTCAAGGGCGAGCCCGTATGAGAACGGACGAAATACAACCTGATATAAAGCCGATGTTCAACATAACGGCTTTCTGGATGGTCGGTCATTTTATCTGAAAGGTCAATGCTTAAGCGGCAAATGAGAACTATCCCGTATGTAACATGCTTTTTCCCGGGCGTCCTATACTAGTAACTCCGACGACAACACAGGAGAGCGGTAATGACTATCCATAAGAAAGGTCAGGCACACTGGGAAGGCGACATTAAGCGCGGCAAAGGCACTGTGTCGACCGAAAGTGGCGTGTTGAATCAGCAACCGTATGGGTTTAATACACGGTTTGAAGGTGAGAAAGGCACCAATCCTGAAGAATTGATTGGCGCGGCCCATGCAGCCTGTTTCTCGATGGCGCTTTCGCTGATGCTGGGCGAAGCGGGGTTTACCCCAGATGCCATTGATACCACTGCCGATGTTTCTCTGGATAAAGTAGATGCCGGGTTTGCGATCACTAAAGTCGCGTTGCATAGCCAGGTGAGCGTGCCGGGGATAGACGCCGCCACGTTTGACGGCATCATCCAGAAAGCAAAAGCCGGATGCCCGGTATCGCAGGTACTGAACGCGGAAATTACGCTGGATTATCAGCTGAAGTCTTAATCGTGACGTGCCGGATGCGACTGCGTCTTATCCGGCCTACGACTGTGCCGGATGTAAGTCAGTCTTATCCGGCACCTGATGATGTTATTGCGCTACCCAACCGCCATCCATATTCCACGCCACGCCACGCACCTGCGCCGCACCGTCTGAACACAGAAATAGTGCCAGCTCACCTAACTGTTCCGGCGTGACGAATTCGCGCGACGGCTGCTTTTCCGACAGCAGGGCGTCACGCGCAGCCTCAGGCTCTGCGCCTTCGGCAATACGCTTATCGATCTGTTGCTGAACCAGCGGCGTGAGCACCCAGCCGGGACACAGCGCATTGCAGGTTACCCCCGTCTGCGCGGTTTCCAGCGCAATGGTCTTGGTGAATCCCACCACGCCGTGCTTCGCCGCTACGTAGGCAGATTTCTCTTTTGAAGCCACCAGGCCGTGAACAGAAGCGATATTAATGATGCGCCCCCAGTTTCGCGCGCGCATACCAGGAAGCGCCAGACGCGTGGTGTGAAAAACGGAAGAGAGATTAATGGCGATAATCGCGTTCCATTTATCAACCGGGAAGGTTTCCACCGGGGATACATGCTGGATCCCCGCGTTGTTGACCAGAATATCAACACCGCCGAATTCGCTCTCGGCATAGCGCATCATGTCGGCAATTTGCGCTTCATCGCTCAGATCCGCGCCATGATAGCCTGGTGTTTTGCCATATTGCGCAACAGCGTCTTTGGCGGCATCCACATCACCAAACCCGTTAAGGATCAGGGTAGCGCCCGCTTGCGCCAGCACCTGTGCGATACCTAATCCGATACCGCTGGTCGAGCCGGTAACCAGAGCGGTTTTTCCCGTTAAGTTCATGATGATTCTCCTTAAACAATTCCGGTAGTGTAGAAGACGCCGATGACAAACAGTACGGCCAGACTTTTAATGACGGTAATAGCGAAAATTCCGCCATACGCCTGACGATGGCTGAGACCGGTGATAGCCAATAAGGTAATGACCGCGCCGTTATGCGGCAGGGTGTCCATACCGCCGCTGGCCATAGACGCCACGCGGTGGAAGACTTCAAGTGGGATATTGGCAGCGTGAGCGGCCGCGATAAAGGTGTCAGACATGGCGGCAAGGGCAATACTCATCCCGCCAGACGCCGAACCGGTGATCCCGGCGAGAGTAGTGATACTGATAGCTTCATTGAGCAGCGGGTCAGGAATAGCCGCCAGTGCTTTTGACAGTACAAGGAAACCTGGCAGGGCGGCGATCACTGCGCCAAAACCGTACTCTGACGCGGTGTTCATCGCCGCGAGGATCGCGCCGCCAACCGCCGTTCTGCTGCCTTCCGCCAGGCGACCTTTTATGTTGCGGTAGCCGAAGAGCACCACCAGCAGGATCCCAGAAATCAGCGCCGCTTCCACTGCCCAGATAGCGGTGATTTTACCGACTTCGGTGGTAATCGGCTTGGCAAGGCCCGGAAGTTCAAGCTGATGCGTGGCGCCATACCATTGTGGGATCCAGCGAGTAAACAGCAGGTTAAATACCCCAACCAGGATCAGCGGAGAGATCGCGATGATCGGGTTCGGCAGATTAATGTTATCCGGCGTTTCCGGCTCGTTTAACAGTTCAGTGCCATAACCCTCATTCTTAGCCTGTGCTTTACGACGCTGACGTTCGAGATAAACCAGACCAACAACGATGATAAATACGGAACCTATCAAACCCAGCCACGGCGCGGCCCAGGCGTTGGTACCGAAGAAACTGGTCGGAATAATGTTCTGGATCTGCGGTGTGCCTGGCAGGGCATCCATGGTGAAGGAGAAGGCACCCAGCGCAACGGTTGCCGGGATCAGGCGTTTAGGAATATTGCTCTGACGGAACAGTTCAGCCGCGAACGGATACACCGCAAAGGCCACCACAAACAGCGATACGCCGCCGTAGGTCAACAGCGCACATACCAGCACAATCACCGGGATGGCATGACGACGACCGAGGATGTTGATAGCGGCGGCAACAATGGAACGTGAAAATCCAGATAACTCGATTAACTTGCCAAACACTGCCCCCAGCAGGAACACCGGGAAGTACAGCTTCACAAAACCGACCATTTTTTCCATAAACAGGCCGGTGAAGGCAGGGCCGACGGCGCTGGGTTCGGTAAGCAATACAGCACCTAATGCCGCGATGGGGGCAAACAGAATGACGCTGTATCCGCGATAGGCTGCCAGCATCAGCAGACCCAGCGCTGCCAGGGCGATTAATACACTCATCATGACTCCTTATTATTATATTGGGGTACAGAAAGAGACGTTATGGTTTCAGGGCAAAACGCAGCTGATGCTCTCTGCGTTGCTGGATGTACTCCTTGCGCGAACCATCCCAGCGATAAAATCCCTGACCGCTGCGTAAACCGGTATCACCGTTGGCAACCTTGTCAGCGACCAGCGACATCATGTCGCTGCCGGTTGCCAGTTCCGGAAGCAGATGCCGACAAATGTCCTGCACCGTAGAAAGCCCGGTCATATCAGCAGCCTCCAGCGGACCGACCATTGCATAGCGACGTCCGAGCGAGGCGCGCATCACCTGATCAACCACTTCTGCGCTGGCGATGCCGCTTTTAACGATATGTAGCGCTTCGCGTAGCAGGGCAAACTGTAGTCGGTTGCCGACAAACCCTGGGGCAGCGCGGTCGAGCACCACCGCCTCAAGTTGCATCGCGATCAGCATTTGTTGTAATTCATGGAGATATTTCGGCTTCGTTGCGGTGCCAGGTACAATTTCGACCAGCGGAATAAAATGAGGCGGGTGCCAGAAATGGGCTATCAGCAACCGTTCAGGATGGGCGAGCTTTTCCGCCAGTGCATCCGGCGGCAGGCCGCTGGTGTTACTGGCAATAACGGCCTCCGGCGCGATCAGCTCTTCCAGTTGGGCATACAGTGCATATTTGAGTTCGAGCCGCTCCGGGATCGCTTCAATCAGTAACCGGCATGCGGCAATATCCTGTAGCGAGGTCGTGCCGTGCAGGCGAGACACGACCGTCGTTTTTTCACCAATGGCAAATTGGTCGGTGGCTATCAGCTCATCCAGGATACCGCCGGCAACTCCGCTTATTTCTGCAATTCGGCTGCTATCGGTATCGTATAACCAGACATCGTGACCATAACGGGCGAAGTGGGTAGCAATGCCGACGCCCATTAAACCCGCCCCCAGGACGCAGATAGGTTTACTATGCATGAGATACCTCCTGTGAACGCTCTACTGCCAGCGCCACACCTTGACCGCCGCCCACGCACAACGTAGCCAGCCCTTTTGCGGCGTTGCTGCGAGCCATTTCGTGCAGCAGTGTTACCAGAATCCGGCAACCTGATGCGCCAATCGGGTGCCCTAGAGCAATTGCGCCGCCGTTCACGTTCACCCGGTTGCTGTCCCAGTTCAGGGATTCGCCAACCGCCAGCGCTTGTGCGGCAAATGCTTCGTTGGCTTCGATAAGATCCACGTCATTCAGCGTCCAGCCAGCACGTTTCAGGCACTGGAGTGATGCTTCTACCGGCCCAATCCCCATAATGGCGGGATCGACGCCAGAAACCGCGTAGCCTGCCACCCGGGCAAGCACCGGCAAATTGAGTTCTGCGGCTTTGGCTGCGCTCATCAACATCACCGCGGCGGCACCATCATTGATGGATGAGGCATTTCCGGCGGTCACCGTACCGTTACCTGGACGAAATGCTGGTTTAAGTTGCGCCAGCTTGTCGGCCTGAGTATCCGGGCGAGGCTGTTCGTCACGATCCACCACACGTGGCGGTTTTTTGCCCTGCGGGACGCTAACCGGCGTGATTTCCGCGCTAAAACGACCCGCTTCAATGGCGGCGGCGGCTTTTTGCTGGGAGCGCAGGGCAAAAGCATCCTGCTGCTCACGGCTGATAACAAACTTATCCGCCAGATTTTCGGCAGTAATTCCCATGTGATAGTCGTTGAACGCATCCCACAGACCGTCATGCACCACGCTGTCTTTCATGCTGGCATGACCCAACCGCAGACCGGCCCGCGCCCCGTCGAGAAAATAGGGCGCATTACTCATGCTCTCCTGGCCTCCGGCAATCACGATTTGCGCATCGCCACAGCGAATCGCCTGTACCGCCTGATGCACCGCCTTCAGACCCGAACCACACACCAGATTAATGGTTAGCGCGGGCGTGGTGACTGGCAGACCTGCGCGTAACGCCGTTTGTCTGGCCGGATTCTGACCGCAGCCCGCGGCCAGAACCTGACCTAAGATCACCTCATCAATTTGCTCGGGTTCCACAGCCGTTTTTTCCAGCAGCGAACGGATCACCACTGAACCAAGCTCAACCGCGGAAAGTGGTGCCAGCGCGCCATGAAAACTGCCAATCGGGGTGCGCGTTGCCGCGACAATGACAACATCCTGCATGGTCAGCTCCTCAGCTAAATTGCATTTCTGGGACATTTTCGGGAACGATGAGATTACCGGCGGTTCTGGCGACAATCTCATCCACGCTGATGCCCGGTGCACGTTCACGCAGAATGAATGCACCGTTGGCAATTTCCAGCAGAGCCAGGTCGGTAAGCACGCGTTTGATGCAGGCCACGCCGGTCAGCGGCAGGGTGCAGGCGGGAAGCAGTTTCGACTCACCGCTTTTGGAAGCATGGGTCATTACCACGATGATATTGTCGGCTCCGGCAACCAGGTCCATCGCGCCGCCCATGCCTTTCACCATTTTTCCGGGGATCATCCAAGAGGCGATATTGCCGTTAACATCGACTTCAAACGCACCGAGCACCGTCAGATCAACGTGGCCGCCGCGGATCATGGCGAAGGATTGCGCTGAGTCGAAAATCGCCGCGCCTTTGCGCGCCGTCACGGTCTGTTTCCCGGCGTTGATCATGTCGGCATCAATTTCGTCTTCTGTGGGAAACGGGCCCATACCCAGCAAACCGTTTTCTGATTGCAGCATCACGTCCATGCCATCAGGGATGTAATTTGCCACCAGCGTGGGAATACCGATCCCAAGGTTGACGTAATAACCGTCGCGCAGCTCGCGGGCGACGCGCATCGCCATTTGTTCACGCGTTAACATGGTCAGGCTCCTTTCTGGCGCAGGGTGCGTTGTTCAATACGTTTTTCAAACTGCCCCTGAATAATGCGGTTAACGAAAATTCCGGGAGTGTGAATCGCCGCAGGGTCCAGTTCTCCGGGAGGGACAATCTCTTCAACTTCCACGACGGTAATGCGCCCGGCGGCGGCCATCAGCGGATTAAAGTTCTGTGCGGTGTGGCGATAGATGACGTTGCCGTACCAGTCGGCTTTCCAGCCTTTAACCAATGCAAAATCGCCGGTTATCGCCTGCTCAAGAATGTAAGGGCGTCCGGCAAACTCGCGAACCTCTTTACCTTCCGCCACGGGAGTTCCATATCCGGTCGCGGTAAAAAATGCAGGGATCCCCGCGCCGCCCGCGCGCAACTGCTCTGCCAGCGTACCCTGCGGCGTCAGGATGGCTTCCAGTTCGCCGCTAAGCACCTGTTTCTCAAACAGGGCGTTTTCCCCTACATAGGACGCGACCACTTTGCGCACCTGACGCGTTTCCAGCAGCACGCCAAGACCAAAGCCATCCACACCACAGTTGTTAGACACAACGGTAAGTCCCTGAACCTCCCGACGGCGGACTTCGGTAATCAGGTTTTCAGGGATCCCACATAAACCAAAACCGCCCGCCAGCAGCGTCATGTTGTCGGTCAGTCCTTCCAGCGCCTCTTGATAAGTGGCAACACGTTTATCCAGTCCAGCCATACACTTGCCTCCCAAGTTGTCCTTGCCGACATCATTGGGGGTGAAAAATGATTTGTTAATTTTAAATTTGTGACTCACTCATTGGGTTTTTTTATCAATTTAATGTTAATTAAAGGTATTCAACAAGTTAAAGGAATGCGAAATGGGAATGAGCATCAAACAGTTACGCGCGTTTTTAGCGGTAGCTCACACTCTGAATTTTGCTCATGCCAGCGAAAGACTGAATATGTCGCAACCCGCGTTAAGCCTGGCGATTAAAGGACTGGAGGATTCGCTGGGTGGGGCGTTACTGTTAAGAACGACCCGCAAAGTGACCCTGACGCAGGAGGGAGAAACGCTGCTGAATATGGGGCGACAGCTGCTGGCGGACTGGGAGAATACGGAAGAAGCCATGCGCCAGCGCTTTACGCTGCAGCGCGGTAAAATATCGATCGCCGCCATGCCCTCATTTGCCGCTAACGTCCTGCCATCGGTACTGAAAACATTTCGTGATTCTTATTCCGGTATCAACGTAACGGTTCATGATGTGATCAATGAACACGTGATTGAAATGGTCAGTGAAGGGCGGGTCGAGATGGGCATAGCCTTCGAGCCGGACTATTCGGGACATCTGCATTTCACGCCGCTCGGTGTGGATCGTTTTATCGCGATTGTGCCGCCAACCTGTCGACTGGCAGACAGGGATCGTATTGCGTGGCGCGAACTGCTGACGCTGGATTTTATCACCCTGCAACGCCCGTCCGCCGTGCGGCTGATGCTGGAAGAACAATTGGTGCAAAGCGGACATACTCTGGAAGTAGCGCTGGAGAGCCATCAGCTGGTGACCGTTGGCCGCCTGGTGGCTAACGGTCTGGGCGGTAGCGCCGTACCTGCACTATGCCGCACGCAAATGACAGAGTTAGGCGCAACCTGTATCGATCTGGATACGCCGGTGATCCAGCGTCGGATCGGGGTTTTGCGTTCGGCGCATCATAAATTATCTACCGCTTCCGAGGTGCTGGTGGATTCACTGAAAAAGGCGTATCGCACCTGACTTTTCTCAACGGCTCTGGTCATGTAACCGCCCGCCAGCAGCGAACGTCACAGCCGGTATCACTCTTCAGCAATGCCTGTTTTTTCTCACAACCGTGGGTTGCCAATGGACATCTGTCACGGAAAAAGCAGCCCTGGGGCAACGTTCGGTTTCCCGGTAGCTCAGTCTTACGTAACACCAAATCTTCCGCCAGCGGTGCGCCCGTTTTAGGGACCGAGTCCAGCAATAATCGTGTGTACGGATGGGCGGGGTGAGTGAGAACCTGTTGGGCATCGCCCAGCTCAACAATTTGCCCGAGATACATCACCGCCACACGGTCGCTCATATGGCGGACCACCGACACGTTATGCGATATCAATACGTAGGTCAGGTTTCTACGCGCCTGTAGCGACACCAGCAGGTTGAGAATTTGCGCCTGCACGGAGATATCCAGTGCTGAAGTTGGCTCATCAAGGACGATAACATCCGGCTCTGACGATAGCGCCCGGGCAATAGCAATACGTTGGCGCTGTCCACCGGAAAACGCGTGCGGCAAGCGGTCGAGATATTCAGGACGAATCCCCACCTGCCGTGCCAAATCCTCGGCAAGCATGCGTCGTTCACGCTCCGGGCTCCGTTTTTGGATCCACACCGGTTCGGTAATTATCCGCCACACCGGTAAGCGCGGATCCAGCGATGAAAGAGGGTCCTGAAAGACCATTTGCATACCGTTATGCTGTTTTTCACCACGGCGAGAATAGCTTCCCTGGCTGGGTTTCAACATGCCCATCAGCAGTTGCGCCAGCGTACTTTTTCCACAGCCGGATTCGCCAACAATCCCCAGCGTTTCACCCTGGCGAATCTGTAAATCCAGACCGTTGAGCGCATGCACCCGTTCCGTAACCTTGCCAAGCCAGTTTTTACGCGCAGGAAAGTTGACATGAACATCCTGCAGCGTCAGTAAAAAATCAGACATGTGTTGTCTCCAGTTGCGGATACCAGCAGGCAGATTGTTGATCCGCGCCTCCCTGACTACTTAACGCAGGCATCTCTTCACAACGAGGACCAGCGGCAAAGCAGCGTTCGCGAAACGCGCATCCGGCAGGTAAGCAGGTTAGGTTCGGCACGGTGCCGGGAATGGCGGGCAGCAATGCGCGCGGTTCGCCGTGTTCCGGTGCACATTTCAGCAAGCCAATGGAATAGGGGTGCGTCGGACGTTGAATAACGGTTTGCGTCGGGCCACTCTCAATCACGCTCCCGGCATACATGACATACAACCGGTCGCATAACTGTGAAACCACCGCCATATCATGGCTGATAAATAACACCGCTGTTCCGCTGGCGCGCGCTTTTAACTTCAGCAAACGCAGCACCTGCAGTTGCACCGTGACGTCCAGAGCAGTGGTCGGTTCATCGGCAATGATAAGCTCCGGCTCGCACGAAAAGGCCAGCGCAATCATCACGCGTTGGCGCATACCGCCGGAAAGCTCAAACGGAAATCGTTTCATGACCTCCGGCGCGTCCGGGATTTGCATCTCTTCGAGTAGAGCAACAGCTTTCTGGCGGGCATCCGTTCGGCTTAACGCCTGATGATGGCGGATCACCTCCACCATTTGCTGGCCGATACGGCGGGTCGGATTCAGTGCCGTCATGGGCTCCTGAAAGATCATCGCGACGCGTGCGCCGCGCCATTGGCGCATTTGTTTCTCACTGGCGTTGAGCACATCTTCACCCAGCAGCGAAACGCGTCCCTGGCGAATACGATAGCTTCCCTCCGGTAGCAGACGCATGGTGAGCATGGCGGTCACGGACTTACCGGAACCGGATTCACCCACCACACCAACAATTTCTCCGCGGTTGATGTGCAGTGATACATGGTTCAGCGCATGCACGTCAGCTTTATAGCCGGGGAAACTCAGATGCAAATCTTCGATTTCCAGTACGGGTTGTGTCATGACTGTTTTCCTCCGGCTTTCGGATCCAGCAGATCGCGAATACCATCGCCAAAGAGATTAAAGCCCACGGCGGTAATCAGAATGGCGGCGCCGGGAAAAGCACAATACCACCACTGATCAAGCACGTAATTGCGGCCAATTGCGACCATCGCACCCCATTCAGCGCTGGGCTGCTGTGCGCCCAGACCGATAAACCCGAGCGTGGCGGCCATCAGGATCGCACTGCCGATATCCAGTGATGCCTGCACAATGAGCGGCGGCAGAGAATTGCGTAAAATGTGCCAGCTAATCAGATGCCAGCGTGAAGCGCCGTAGGTCCGGGCAGCCTGTACATAAGTAAACTGGCGCACCACTAACGTCTGGCCACGGGCGAGGCGTACATAGAAAGGGATACGGACGATTGCAATCGCCAGCATGGCGTTAAACAGGCTGGGGCCCAGCGCGGCGGCCAACGCCATCGTCAGCACCAGCGAAGGGATGGACAGCATAATGTCCATCATCCGCATAATTATCGCGTCGGCACGTCCGCCCATGACACCCGATAAGCAACCCAGCAGTGAGCCCAATCCCCCGGCGATACCCACTACCACCAGACCCGCAACGACAGATTGCTGACTTCCTACCAGGACGCGGCTGAACAGATCGCGACCGACTTCATCGGTTCCAAACCAGTGAGCGGCTGACGGGGGCAGCAGGCGCGCACTCAAATTGATGGCATTCGGATCGTGGGGTGTTATCCACGGCGACAGCACCATCAGCAGCAGTATCAATACGATAATGACCCCGCCAACCAGCGTCAGCGGGCTACTTTTCATCATCCAGAACAGTTTGGCCCAGTCCGTGCGGCGGCGTGCAGTCTGAGGGGCGGTCGGTGTTTCTTGAGTGAGCATCATTCAGCACCTCCACGTCCAATTCGAGGGTCTACCCACAGATAGAGTAAATCCACCACCAGGTTGACCAGCACATAGGCAAACGAGACCACCACCGCAAATCCCATTACCGCCGGGAAGTCGAGTGCCTGAATTGAGGTCACCACCCAGGCGCCCATGCCAGGCCAGGCAAAGACCGTTTCGGTCAATACCGCACCGTAGAGCAGATCGCCTAGCGCCAGGCCGAGGACGGTGATTGATGGGATAAGTGCGTTAGGCAATGCATAGCACAGCACGATGTACCAGCCCGGGAGCCCGCTGGCGCGGGCGGTACGTATGTAATCTTCACTCAGTTGCTCCAGCATGGCGGAACGAATCTGACGGGCAACGATCCCAAGATGTACAAAAGCCAATGTCAGTGATGGCAAAATCAGGTGCTGAAGCGCATTGAAAAAGACTTCGCCGTTGCCTTCCAGCAGAGCATCAATCAGGTAGAAACCGGTGACGTGAGCAGGTGGATCCAGCCAGTCGTCTAAACGCCCACCGCCTGGTAAAATTTGCAGATGACCGTAAAACAGCACGATAACCCCCAGCCCCAGCCAGAATGCAGGCGTGGAGATACCGGTAATTGCCATTAGCCGAACAAGGTGATCAAGCCAGCGGTTACGCCAGACCGCAGATAAAATACCCAGCGGGATACCTATCACCAGCGCCAGCAACAAAGAACAGAAAGCCAATTCAAGGGTCGCGGGGAAGAAAATGCGCAGCTCATCCAGTACCGGACGCCCGGTGCGAATGGAGGTGCCTAAATCGCCGTGAAAAATATCGCTGACATAGCGAAAAAACTGGACATACAGCGGTTGATTCAGCCCCAGCTGTTGGCGAATATTTTCGACAATTTCATCGCTGGCACGGTCACCCGCCAGCAGCCGCGCGGGGTCGCCAGGTATCAGGTGTGAAATAATAAAGGTGATTACGCAAACACCGATAACCACCAGAATAAGTCCCCAGCATCGCTGGCGTAAAATACTCCAGAACGTCATTAGCTTCCCCTTGCGGAGCCAGAACGGCTCCGCATAAACGTGGCTTATTTACTCATGGTGGAGATATTGAAGACCTGTTCCAGCATGGGGTTGAATACAAATCCTTTGACGTCTTTGTTCATCGCCAGCTGATAGTTTTTCTGGAATAAATAGACGTAGGCTGCTTCATCAATCACGATGGTTTGAGCCTGCTGGTAGTCATTGGTTCTGGCCACCTGATCGGTCGTGGCCAGCGCGCTGCGCAGCAGTTTATCGACCTCACCGTTTTCATAGAACGAACGGTTACCCGGCAAGCCTTTCTTATCTGACTCAAACCAGTAGTTCATAAACATGTACGGGTCGGCAAAATCCGGACTCCAGTTGCCAATGGCAATGTCGTAATCGCCTTTGCCCACGCGGTCACGCATGGTGGCGTTTGCCAGTTTTTCCAGTTTCACCTTAATACCCAGTTTGCCAAGGCTTGCCTGGGTGGCGAGCGCGATAGGTTCCCAGTTAGGGTCATTATCGGAGTACAGGAAGCTCAGGCTTTCAGGTTTGGTGGCAACTTTGTCCCACGCGGCTTTGGCTTTGGCTTCATCGAAACTGTACTGCATGGCTTTATCGTCAAAACCCCACATGCCTTCAGGGATCGGGCCACGCATTTGCTTTCCGTTGCCGCTCAGGATCCCGTTGACCATGCCCTTATAATCGGTGGCCCACGAGATGGCGCGGCGTAAATCCACCTGATTAAGCGGGGCCTTACTGTTGTTGAGATACAGATAGGTCACGCGCAATGAGGGATAATCCGCCACGTTCACTTTGCCTTCCTGTTTTAAAGCGGCAAGCTGGTCAACAGGAAGCGCATCGGCAATGTCGATATCGCCACGTGACAGTTGCAGGCGACGGGAGGCGCTTTCACCAATGATTTTGACTGAGACACGCTTAAATGTCGGTTTCGCCCCAGCATAATGCGGATTCGGCACCAGTACCAGTTGTTGTCCCTTTTGCCAGCTCTTCAGCATAAAGGGACCAGAGCCTGCCGTGTTCTGCGCGAGGAATCCGCGGGCATCGTCTGCGGCATGCTCTTTTAAGATGGCCGGGTTAATGATTGAGGCACCGTCATTTGCCAGCGTATACAGAAACGGGGCAAACGGCTGGCTGAGGGTAAATTTCACCGTATTGTTATCAATGACGTCGACCTTCAGATCTTTTGGGAAAGCCTCCGCAGGTCCCTGACCAATTTTGAGCAAACGTTCAAAGGATTGCTTTACCGCATCTGCCGTTACCGGCGTTCCGTCGGCGAATTTGGCATCGTTTTTCAGGGTAAACGTCCACTCTTTCTGATCGTCAGAGGCTTTCCAGCCGCTGGCTAAATCACCTTCAACTTCCGTGGAGCCTTTGCCACCATCGGTTTTGTATTGAACCAACCGCTGGTAGGAGGGATAGGTGACTGTCCAGTCATTGTTATCGATGGTCACGGCGGGGTCGAGCGTCTGCGGATCGGCGGCTTTACCAATCACTAACATATCTTTGGGAACGGCAGCCTGAGCGGCGGGCAGGGCAAATGCTAACGCAACGGCTATCAGAGCGGGGCGGAAAAACGCGTTTAACGCAGGTGTAGTCTTCATAACCAGGCTCCAGAATTAAAGGGGATGTTGTGTTGTTATAGGCGTGACAGTGTAACAATCTATTTGATCGTCAAGCAGCGGATAGCGAGCGGCATCAGGTAATTCAAAATGCCACCATTCACTGTTAATACCGACAAAACCACCGCCAAACATAATGGCATTGAGCAGCAGGCGGTTACGCTGCGCTGCCGGAGGTACAGACGGATGCCAGGCATGGGAACGGTCGTGCATTTCATCAAAACCGGCCCCCATATCAAGGAGATGGCCGCGATCGTCCATCAACGTGACGTCAATGGCCGTTCCGCGACTGTGATTGGAACCAATTGCGACATCGACAACATACTGCGGGTCGGGACAGGCATTCCACAGTATCGCCTGCGCCTGCTGGGGGCGATACGCGTCGTACACCACAAGCTGCAGGCCGGCCAGTTGCGCAATGCTGATGCTTTTAGCCAGCGCGGTTACCGCCTCAGTGTGCAACAGACAACGCGCTTCCCGGTAGATAGGTGCGCCGGTAATGTTGTCGGCAGTAGCGTATTTAAGATCGATATGCAGCGACGGAAATATCACCGACAGATCGACCAGTTCTGGGAGTTCTGACATAGCACGTTTCCTGTTTATTGTTCGAATTGACCAAATTGTTGTTGTAACTGGCGATTGGTTTGCAGGCGTCCTGCGAGGGCGTCACCCAGTTGCGCCACCACCGCAGAAAGTAATAAGTTGAACAGACAGCTCACCGGTGCCAGTGAGTCCCAGAAATGCCCGGTGTCAGTTTTTACCTGTAGTAAATCAATGGAATAATCCCTGGCCCATGGGCACCACACATCGGTAATTAGCGCCAGCGGAATGCAGCGCTCTGTGGCGACACGGCAATATTGTCGCGAAATAGCGGAGTAGGCGCGCATATCGGTAATAACCACGTAAGGCTGGCTGAATCCCGAGTTCAGCGACTCTACCCAACTGCCGGAAAGGCCTTCGGAGTAGCTGACTTTAGGTCGCAGGTATTCCAGGTGACTAAAAAAGGCGTTGGCGATCCCGCGGGTGGACTGGATCCCGAGGATGTACACGGCTTCCGCATGCGCCAGTTGCTGTGCAATGCGTAAAAACGTTTCGCCTTGTGCGAGCTGGTAGACGTGGGTAATAGCGTCGATCTCCAGCAACAGCGACTGATGCGCCCGATCCGGCAGGCTTTGTTGCTGGTGCCAGGAGTCCAGTCGTTCGTTCATTCCCCAGGGCTGATAGGGAACAACGGGAAGCTCACGCAGACTGGCTTTTGCATCCTCCAGGTTACGAAAGCCCAGTTTACGCAGATAACGTCCGACGGTAATGCCGCTGGTGCCGGTTGCTTTGGCGATGCCATCTGCGGTTTCAAATGGGATCTGCACAGCATGGGCTAACAGCCACCCGGCCACGCGCTTTTCGCTGGGCGTCAGCTGGCTAAAGGTTTGCTCTATGCGGGTAAATAACTCTGGTTTGGCTGTCATTACCTTCTCGCTGTTAGTTGCCTGTCAGATACCGTATTCCTGTTAGCGAATTAACAATGCAGGACGCATGCCATGTGCGTAACAGCGGCACGTCGGCTGTTTTTGTTAAAAATAAACCGATATTCATTAACCAATGATCAACATTTGTGCAGCGTAGTTCAGTTTTGGTGCAACGGCAGAGGAAGAGGGGTATGAATCTGCTGATTTCGTCGGAACGATCACATTGTGGGCAACATTTACCCCTCAGACATAAGAATCAGTAATGGGAAATATAAATTTCAGCCATATCAATAACAGTAATCTTTATTCTTATGATGGTAGGGGTATTATTTTTCGCGAGCTACATTAACGGTGTTAAGCGCAAGTGTAGATATTATTTATATTATAAATGGAGTACTACAATGAATAAATTCTCCCTTTCTACAGCAGGTATTCTGGTCGCAGCGCTGTTAACCAGTGTCAGCGTCAATGCAGCAACAGATAACGCTAAAACTGAAGTGACTCCAAAAGGCATGAACTGCCAGGAGTTTATTGATTTAAACCCACAAACTATGGCTCCAGTGGCCTTCTGGGTGCTCAATGAAGACGAAGACTTCAAAGGTGGTGACTACGTCGACTATAACGAAACCGTTACGACTGCAGTTCCTCTGACCGTTGAACTTTGCAAGAAACATCCGCAGAGTGAATTAAGTAAAATAAAAGACGAAATCAAAAAAGAATTATCCAAATAAGATTTAACTGTTATTAAAGCCCAGCCAAAGTGCTGGGTTTTGTTATTTGTGACACTGTCACTAATTTGTTTTGCAATACTTAAGAAAACTTTATAAAGATATAAACGCCTGTGCCGATACTGGATAAAAGTTAGCCTTTTGCAGAAGGAGTTTGTATGGCCTGGTATCCTACTCGTATTTCAACGCGTTTAACCATCGGCGGCATTCTGCTGCTTGCAGTAACGAGCCTTGTTATCGTGGTGATTATGCTCTGGCGCGGTCAGCCGCGCGTCGTTGAAATCAACACCGCTCTGATCGAAGAAACAGGGCAAGGTTTAACCCGTCAGTTGAGTACCGTATTGTCCCGAATTGAAGGTGAGACCGTCAGCCTGTCGCGACTGGCTGAAGTGTTGCCTAACGATGAATCACTGTACCAAAGCGTTGTTCCGCATCTTATTGGTGAAGGTAAAGACTCGATTATTACCGGCGGCGGCATCTGGCCAGAACCAGACGCCTTCACCGCAGGTGTGGAGAAAAGAAGCTTTTTCTGGGCGCGTAATGCTGAAGGAAAGCTGGTGTATTCCAATGATTATAACGTCGAAGGATCGAGTGGATACCACAATGAAAGCTGGTATCAACTGGCCAAAGGCCATTCACAAAACAGCTGTTTATGGTCTGACGTTTACCAGGATGCCAGTTCAGGCGTCAACATGGTGACATGCAGCGTGCCTTATCAACAGGCGGGCAAGTTTGCCGGTGTCGCTACCACCGATATCCGTCTGGATAACGTCGCCACTTTTATGCAGCAGCAGGGAAACAGCACCGGTGGTTACGCGTTTGTGGTAGACAAGCAGGGACAAATTCTCTATTTCCCGCAGGCCGACCTGGCAAAATATAAAACCATTAACGATTTGGCGCAAAGCGCGCAGTGGCTTATCCCGGTGCAAAACGGTCTGAAATCCTTGCGCCCGGCGGATGGAGTGAAGACGATTACGCTTGCGAACGACAACGTGTTGAATACGCCATCCCGGGTAATGCTGTTCCCGATGGCGGATACCGGCTGGGTCGTGGGGCTGGTGACACCTGAATCACGCATCGTCGGTCTCGCCAAAGTGATGATGCAGGATGTTCTGGAAGTATTGATCCCTGTCATGACGCTGTTGCTGGTGGGATCATGGCTGGTGGTTCGCCGACTGATTTCGCGTCTCGATGATACTCGCCAGGCACTTGATGATATTGCGCAGGGCGAAGGCGATCTTACCCGTCGTCTGGATGTTCGTGGCAAAGACGAGATTTCAGCTATCGCCGAGGCGTTTAACCTGTTCGTCGATAAAATCTCGGCCATCCTGATCACCGTCAGAAGCAGTAGCACAGTGGTAGCGAATAACGCCGTTAGCCTGGCTGACAGTAATATGGAGCTTTCATCTCGCGTCACGCAGCAGGCCGCTGCGCTGGAAGAGAGTTCGGCGGCGATGGAACAGTTAAATGCGACCGTTCATCAAAACGCCAGTAATACACAACTGGCGGATGAGCTATCCGATAGCACCGCGCAAACGGCCAACCGCTGCGGCGATGTGATGCAGGGCGTGATCTCAACAATGGATAACGTCAGCGCCTCATCCGGCAGAATGGTGGAAATTGTCGCGGTCATCGACAGCATTGCATTCCAGACCAATATTCTCGCCCTGAATGCCGCGGTTGAAGCCGCCAGAGCGGGGGATGCTGGCAGAGGGTTTGCCGTCGTGGCCTCCGAAGTGCGCACGCTGGCTCAGCGCAGTGCCACCGCCGCCCAGGAAATTAAAACGTTGATTGATGAATCTGTTTCTCATGTAGGTAGCGGAAGTCAGCAAATCCACACTGCCGGCGAACGTCTGGGAGAACTGGTCAGCAATGTGCGTCAGGTGCGCCAGTTGATGGGGGAAATACGCGTTGCGGGTGAAGAACAACGTAAGGGCGTTTCCGAAGTTACGCTGGCCGTTACCGAGATGGACAGCACCGTTCAGCAAAACGCCTCATTAATTGATGATGCCGCAGCACGGACGCAGGCGCTGAAAGAGGAGGCGGAACAACTGGCAATGCTGGTTTCGTCATTCAGACTACCTGAGCCTTCCGTTGCCTGATAACGGCATCATTTCCGGGTGCAGACCTTGTGCCCGGATAACTCCAGTATAATGTCCCTTAAGCAAGATTTTCCGGTTTAACTCCTTTTTATTGTGTCTTATAAGACTTTGAATCATTCCCCACTTAACTCTATAATATTGGGTGTAAAGTCGTTTTTATCCCAATAAGAGCCAATATTATGGATTTAACGCTAAATACTGCAGCCGATATCGTCAAACTACTTTGCGACAGATTGCGTAAAGAACGACTCGCCCGGCAAATGACGCAGGCTGATGTTGCCGCGCGTTCAGGGGTCGGTGTGAATACCGTTTCAAATCTGGAAACAGGTAAGAATGTAGGATTTGAGAATCTGGTCAAAGTCGCAATGGTGTTAGGCTATGGCGATGCACTGGAGGGGTTATTCAAACCCAGGATTGATAGTCTGGATGATATTTTGCGTTACGAAAAGAGCGCAACGCGCCAGCGGATCAAAAGGAAAAAACCTGATGCCTGAACAAGTTGATGTCTTCTATGAAGGTTGGGGTGAAAAATGGCTGTGGGGAAAACTGGTGTCTTCCACAGCCCTGACCGGACGTCCGTTGATCGCCTTTGAGTACAGTGAAGACGCCTTACGTAGGGGCCTGGAGCTGTCCCGTCTGATGTTACCGCTGAACGGTCCCCGTTTGCGCAGGGATTTCCCGGCTCATCAGTTGGGATTACCCGGACCGGTTTATGATTCGCTACCTGACGGCTGGGGCATGCTGTTGATGGACCGACTATTTAAACGCCGCGGACTCAACGCAGCACGCATAGGTCCATTAGAGCGTTTAACCTGGGTCGGCAACAACGCGATGGGCGCCATGACATTCCAGCCCGTTCAGTCAGATGTCGAGATGCTGTCAAAAGAGAATGTTCCTCTCGAACAACTGGCCGCTGAGGTTCAGGAAGTCCTGAGCGGCGAAGGCGGGGAATTTTTGCACAAACTGCTCCAGATGGGCGGTTCGCCACAAGGAGCAAGGCCTAAGGCGCTACTTTATCGTGACACTGTCACGTCTAAATTCACCACGGTGCCGCAACCCGGGAGCGAAAGCTGGCTGATTAAATTTCCCGCCAGGCATGAGCATGCTGAGGTATGTGCCATCGAAGCGGTTTATGCTGAATGCTTGCGCCAATGTGGGATCACCACGCCTGATACGGCATATTTCAATCTACCCGGCGGACAGGCGGCATTTGCCACTCGCCGTTTCGACCGTGACCAGTCGACACGAATTCCTATGCAGAGCCTGGCTGCACTTACCGGGGCAAATTACCAGATACCCGGCGCTTTAGACTACCGGGATTTTCTGCGCGCCACGCAGATTTGTACCAATGATGTCAGAGAAAAGGCAAAAGCGTTCGAACGCGTGGTTTTCAACGTGGCTTTTAACAACCGCGATGATCATCCGAAGAATTTTGCCTATTTAATGTCAGCCGATGGAAACTGGACTCTGGCTCCGGCTTACGACGTCACCTGGTGCGAAGGGCCAGGTGGGTATCACCAAATGGACGTGCTGGGAGAGGCGCTGGATATCGAAAGAAAGCACCTTCAGTCGCTTGGCGTTCAGGAAGCTGAGTTATCTGCTGACCATGTGAACGGCATAATCGAAAAAGTCTGTCACTTTGCCACGGCATTGAGCGCTATCGCCAGGGACAAATACCACGATCAGATAACGCAATCCACGCTGAAGACGATTCAGAAACAAATTAATGATAATGTCCGCCGGCTAATGTCCCGGTGACGCAGATACGGCCGCAACACTTCCCGGAAAATTAAAGCTGAGCGGGGCAAGGTTTCCCCGCTACATTTCCTCGCTAAACTGACCAGAGGACAACCATTAACGTCCCCAACGATTGCGAATATAGGTCACAGCTTCCTGCGTTTGCGGTTGATTAAGATAATCTTCGCGAAACAGGATCGTGCCGTTGATGTACGGTTCGGATTCGTTTAAATCGAGCTGCTTTTTCAGTTCCGGCACACCGCCTTTTACCGTCCAGTCCGGCTCTTTTCTCGATGGTTCACCGACTTTATACAGCGCTACACCAATGTAGAGGCGAGTGTTGGTTGATTTCACGACATCTGCCCACCATTTTGCCAGTACATCGTAACGCGCTGCGTCACGGGCAAAAGGCCAGTAGAGTTGCGGTGCAATGTAATCCAGCAAACCTAGTTGCACCCAACGGCGCGTGTCTGCATACGACTCATCATACGCTGCCGCGCCGCGCGTGTCGGAGCCCGCTGGATCGTGCGAACGGTTGCGCCACACGCCCGCAGGACTAACGCCAAACTCGACTTCAGGCTTGAGTTTCTTGATGGTCCGCGATACCTGGGCAATCAACCTTTGCGTGTTATCGCGCCGCCAGTCAGCTTTGGAAGCGAACCCCTGACCGTATCTTCTGAAGGTCTGGCTGTCATTGAGCGCAGAGCCGGGAGACTCGGTATAGAAGTAATCATCAAACTGCACGCCGTCAACCGGGTAATTCTCAACCACTTCCGCCACGATGCTGGTGATCCAGTCGCGCACGTCGGGAATACCGGGGTCTAACACAAAACGCTCGCCCGCAGTGCGGATCCAGTCCCGATGCAGGACGTATACGCTGGACGGCGTCTGTGACAGCGTGCTGTTTAATTCAGTAACCGTCGAAGGTTTGGTGTTTACGGACACGCGATAGGGGTTAAGCCAGGCATGAACTTTCATTCCGCGCTTATGCGCTTCATCGAGCATAAACTGCAGCGGATCGTAACCCGGATCCTGGCCAATCGTGCCGGTCAGGGTATCTGACCACGGTAGAATTTTTGACTTCCACAATGCGGTCCCATCGGGCTTAACCTGGAAAAAAACGGTGTTAATACCAAGCCGTTTCAGGTTGTCCAGCTTATCCGTCAGCGCTTTTTGCTGCAGGCTGATGCGTACGGCAGGCGAACTGATGTTCACGGATGAAATCGGCGGCCAGTCAAGACGTGAAACCGTCGCCAGCCAGATCCCGCGCACTGGCTCCTTGCTCTGCTGGGGTTTGCTCACCGGAGGTAGCGGAGTGGTCTTGTAACCGGGTGGTTGTGAAGAACAGCTGCCAAGTAACAACATACTGCCCACAAGTACAGCAAACCATTTCATGTTGGTCAGCGGTAGTCTGGCACGAGAACGGGCGAGAATCTTCGCCAGTTTTTTCTGATGATTTCCTGAAAAGAAACCGGATGCTGCCATCTGATTTTGCTCTTATTTCTTTTTATTGCGGCTGTTAGCCCAGGGATCGAAGGCCGGTTCGGGGGTGTTGTTTGAGGCCAGGTCATGCAGCGAATCAAGGTACAGCGCTTCAACTTCTGCCCGCGCCCACGGCGTACGGCGCAGAAACTTCAGACTGGATTTAACGCTCGGTTCATTTTTAAAGCAGTTGATATTAATGCGTTGCGCCAGTTCAGCCCAACCATAACGTTCAACCAGGGCATTGACCTGCATTTCAAGCGTTACGCCATGTAAAGGGTCTTTAGAAATATGAGCATTCATATGAAGTCCAGTTCAGTGGTTCCAGTTTTGTCAGTAGTGTGACGGGAAGAAGGTTACAAGAAAGCAAAGCTGCCAGCAACGGCAGAAAGCGGTATGGCGCGACAAGCCGTACGCCATACCGGCAATGGATGGCTCAATACTCTTTAAAAGCCAGTTCCAGACGGGCAATCAACGGTTTAAACAGGTAACTCATCAGGGTTCGTTCACCGGTCTTGATCGTCACGCTGGCGGGCATTCCCGCTTTAATTTTGTAATCGCCCAGCAAACGCGCGCCCTCTGCTGAAACCTGTACTTCCGCAAGGTAGTAAGGCTGCTGAGTGGCTTCATCAATTAAGCGGTCCGCCGAGATAGTCAGAACCCGGGCCGGAACCGACGGCAACAGGGCATGGTTAAGGGCAGGGAAAAGCACATCAACGGTTAAGCCGGGGACCAGTTTATCAATGGCATGCACGGGTATTTTGGCATCAATTTGCATCGGTTGTCCGGCAGCAACGATATCCATAAGATGTTCGCCGGGTTGAATGACGCCGCCCACGGTACTGACTTTAACATCCAGCACAATACCGTTAATCGGTGAGCGAATCTCGGTGTTATCCAGCTCGTGACGGGTGGACGCCAGTTCATCCTCCAGCATTGCCACTTCTTTTTGGTTTTCCGTCAGTTCAGACTCAACTTCACGTAAATATTGATGACGCACCTGGTAGGCTTTAATTTTTAATTCGTTTTGCTGCGATTTCAGTTTGGCAATGTTAAGAATATCTTCTGAAACGCTGCCAGATATTTCTGCTGCCTCGCGCTCCAGCACCAGTAATTGCGCTTTGGGATAATAGTTTTTTTCGCTCAGCGCGCGAATAGCCCCTAACTCCCGGTTAATCAGAGAAAACTGGTGGTCGCGATAGCCTTTTATTTTATTGAGATTATCCGTTTGTCCTACCAGACCATCGAGCGTTTCCTGAATCATCGACAGTTCATCCTGAATCGTTTTGCGACGGGTATCGAAAAGTTTAGCCTGCAGATTTCTGACTTCTGCCAGCCGTTTATTGCCAGATAATTGCTGCGTCAGCGTCGTATTAAAGACGATCGCATCCAGGCCATCGCGTTCTGCCAACAGGCGATCTTCGATACTTTTTGCAGAAATATACTGGGCATTTAACGCGCTGAAACGCATTTCAAGCTGCATTTTATCCAACCGGACGAGGACCTGATTTTTCTTCACCAGGTCGCCTTCTTTGATAAAGATATCCGTTACCCGACCGCCGCTCAGATGCTGAATGGTTTTGCGGTTACTCGATACGGTTACCGTACCATCGGCGACCACGCCCGCATCTAACGGCGCTTGCACTGCCCAGAGGATAAAACTACCGACACCAAGCACAATGACGATCACGCCCCGGATAATCGGCGACCAGATATTAGTATCAACGCCAGCAGAGGCCGCGTTCTCAGATTTCTTTTTCATCATCAGGCCTCACGTTGCTGTTCAGTCGTGGATGGAGAAGGCGTAGCCACTGGTTTCAGTACGTTGGCCTGACGCAAATGGGCAAAAACCTGATCGCGGGTACCAAACTCCTGTATAGCGCCATCGTTAAGCAGCAAAACCTTATTGACCACGCCGAGCAGCGTCGGGCGGTGTGAGATAATGACAGTGGTTTGTCCCTGGGTACGCAGGGTATTGATGGCTTTAACGAGTGCGAATTCGCCCGCGTCGTCAAGATTGGCATTCGGTTCATCAAGCACGATGAATGCAGGATTGTTATACACGGCGCGTGCCAGCCCGATGCGCTGCCGCTGCCCGCCGGAGAGCTGATATCCACCTGCGCCCAACAGCGTGTCATGACCTTGTGGCAAGCGCAGGATCATCTCATGAACGCCTGCCAGTAATGCGGCGGCGACGATAAGCTCACTGTCATTCTGCGCGAAGCGGGCAATGTTTTGCGCGATGGTACCGTCAAACAGTTCCACATCCTGCGGCAGATAGCCAATAGACGGGCCCAGCAGCGCTTTATCCCACTGACAAATATCTGCGCCGTCTAATCTGACTTTCCCTGATAGCGGTTTCCAGACGCCAACCAGAACCTTTGCCAGCGAGGTTTTCCCTGAGGCTGAGGGGCCGATAATCCCCAGAACTTCACCTTGCTCCAGCTGGAATGAGATATTACGCAGTAGCGGGGAAGGCTGGCCGGGGGCTGCGGCGAAGACGCTTTCGACGCTGATGTTGCCGTTAGGACGCGGCAGGGTCAGTACCTCTTTCGGTGCCGGATACTCCTTCAGCAAGGTTGAGAGCTGATGCCACGCGCTACGAAACTGCACGAACTGCTTCCAGCTGCCAATGACTTGTTCTACCGGGTTGAGGACGCGGCCAAGAATGATCGAGGCGGCGATCATCAGGCCCGGAGTAATATGGCCGCCGATCACCAGTAAAGCCCCGGCGCCCAGCGCAATAGATTGCAGCAACACCCGCACAAAGCGGCTGAGACTGCTTAACCCGGCCGTTTTGTCGGCAATCTGCGTTTGTAGCGCCAGCACTTTGTTATGTTGCTCCTGCCAGTTGGACTTCAGGGTCGAAAGCATCCCCATCGCTTCAATGGCATCGGCGTTTTGCAGCTGTTTATTCAGTTTGCTGGCATTGTTAATGGTTAAGGCGTGCGCTTGCTGAATCGGGCGCTTGGTAGAGATTTCAGATACCAACGTCAGAATAAATAATAATGTTATTCCGCCGAGAGAAAGATATCCCAGCAGGGGATGGACCAAAAAGGCGATGAACAGATATATTGGCGTCCAGGGAATATCCAGTAAGGCGAACAGGCTATTCCCGGAAAGAAACTGACGAACCTGATCTAATTCGGCTAAAGATTGCGCTGGGTTGTTATCACCGGTAACCATCTTTCTTTTAAAGGCTGCGTTAAAAACCAACTGGCTTAGCTTTATATCCAGCCTGTTGCCAAGCCTGACCATAACCTGCGCGCGGGCAGATTCAATCATGGCAATAACGATGTACAAGCCGACAATCAATAAGGTCAACATTAACAGCGTGGTGGTATTTTTACTGACCAGCACACGGTCGTAAACCTGTAGCATATAAATTGCCGGCGCCAGCATAAGCATATTAATCACACAACTAAAAAACAACAGCATCAGAAAAGTGGGTTTCGTTCCCTTTAATGCATCATTCAGTTCTGTTGGCGTATGCTGGCGCGACATAGTCATCTCCTTATACGATCAATGAACTATTGCCATTGTTACTGGCAAGGGTAGTGGGCATTTCCAGATAAAAGTCACCAATATTCACGGTGTTCGAATTGACGCCCACCAATGTGATGGTATCTGTACCGATAGTCACAATGGTGTTGCCATTGTTTCCGGTGATAGACACGCTGCTGGCAAAATTACCCGCGTTGATACCTAACAAGACGAGATCAAGGAAGTCCTGCCCGCCGTTGGGGTTACTGTCAAAACCGGTAATTCGGTCCTGCCCAAAGTTGGCACCAAAGGCGAAGATATCGCTCCCGGCACCACCGTCCAGAATGTCGTTACCTTCCTGACCATTGAGAATATCGTCCCCGCTACCGCCGGAGAGGGTATCCGCGCCCGCACCGCCAATCATGACGTCGTTACCAACCCCGCCTTGCAGGTTATCAGCGCCATCTCCGCCATCGAGGAAGTCATTCCCGATACCACCAAACAACTGGTCGTTACCGCCCATACCGAACAGATAGTCGTTACCGGTCCCTCCCGTAATGGTGTTCGCAATGGCATTACCGGTACCGATAAAACTGCCGCTGCCGGTAAATACCAGTTCTTCCACGTTATCGGTGAGGTCGTAGCTGCTAAGGTTGGTTCGGACAACGTCCGTGCCCCCATTCACACCTTCGATAACTACATCACCGAAATCATCAACGATGTAGGTATCATCGCCCGTGCCGCCGGTCATACTGTCGGCATCAAGCCCGCCATCAAGCGTGTCATTACCAGCATCACCTTGCAGAATATCTTGCCCCGCCTGACCAGAGAGGTTGTCGTTTCCCGCACCGCCGATGAGCAGATCGTCACCTGCACCGCCGAGTAAGGTGTCATTACCGCCTTCACCGCGTAGGATATCGCTCCAGGCAGTGCCGACGAGGGTGTTAGCCCCGTTGGTACCCACAATCAGATCGCCCACGGGCTGGGTGGTGGTCGACGTCAGGACAACAGGGGGGTTGCCTTCATCGTCGACGACGGTAACGACCACCTGCAACGTTCTGCCAACCATAGCCTGACCCGGCGTATAGGTGGCGGAAGTCGCACCGTTAATGTTGACGAATCCGGTTGGCGAACTCATTCTCCATTGATAAGTGAAATTACCGCCGCTCAGACCATCGGCGTCAGCAATGCCTGAAACCACCGCGGTCAGCGTCAGGCTTTCAGTTGGGGTGAGGTCGTTAATTACCGGCACCCCGGTCGTGGCCTGATTTCGCGGTAGGATCGCCTGAGTTTGTGCCGACACCAGGGTTTCAGCGTCACCCATGCGGTCGTTAAAACTGGCTACCACACGCAGCGGAGCACCCTGAATAGTGCCAGGCACTCTGAACTCAACACCGGTTGCCTGGTCTCGCCATTGGCCGTTGACGAATGCCTGCCAGGTCATGGTGATGGCCACATCCGCCGCCAGGCCGTTACCATCCAGCAAGTTCGCCACGTTGACGCGCAGCAGGTCGCCCACCGAAGGGTTAGGATTGCTGATGGTCAGATCGCCCGTCGCTTGCTGCGCCGTCACCCACAGCTGCTTCCCATCGCCAAACTCTAGTTTTTCGATGTTCAACAGACGATCGATGCCATCATTCAGGTTCAGCGCGGCATCCGGCGTGGCGTGATCGACGAGCAGGCTACCGTCCGCCATACGGGTAAAGACATAGTTGCTGCTGACATCACGGTACACCGCGACGTCAGTTTCCGTGCCGTTACCTTCATGCAGGATTTCTCGCACAATCGACAGCTGATTCGGTTTCAGCGTGCCGGCCAGCATGTACGATTTCAGTTCGGCCATACCTTCGGCGCTGGTGAGTCCCGCCATACCTGTAACGGCAATACGCACGTTGAGCCATGCATCACCATCAATGATATCGTTACCGGCTTTACCCATAATGCGGTCGCTACCGCCACCGCCGAGTAAAATATCGCTACCATCATCAGGGTTCAGTAGTACCGCGTTCGGATTTGTAGAACGCTCTACGCCGAGAATAGCCTGTAAACCGGTGATCCTGTCCGCACCTTCCTGGGTCAGGTTGTTAGAGAGGGGAACGCCCTGAACAGGCGCAGTACCTATCGGCTGTTCTGTCCCGGTCAGGATATCGTCGTATTTCCAGCCTGACAGCCCTTCAACAAGATCAAAACGGTCGCGTAGAATAAACTCCTGCTGGTTGACGAAAATAGGGATCCCAAGGTCAGAGTTAGCGCCATTTGGGTCGCCTTTATGGATAGCCCAGTCGAAACCGGCCATGCCATTATTGCGCTGGATCCCCGCGCCCTGAATCATGATGTCGTCACCGGCTTCGCCATCGTAGTCGGTGTCGTTACCCTGACCGTTGAGGACATCGTGACCGATAATGGTACTGTTGAAGAACAACTCAGAGTTGTCACCCGCCAGCGTGTCAAACCCGTCGCCGCCTTCCAGCCAGTCATCGCCTTCGTTGCCCATCAGGAAATCACCACCCGAGCCGCCAAGCGCAAAGTCGTTATCCTGACCCGAGAAGACCTCCTGCGCATCTTCGCCGACCACCACGAAGTCGCTACCGCTGCCACCAAAGACCAGATCGTTTCCGTTACCGGAGAAGATAACGTCATGTCCGGCATCACCGTGCAGGAAGTCCGCATCACCAACAGGCGTACCGGTATCGGTAATAATGTCATCACCGTCACCACCATGGACCACGTCTGCTTCGTCGCCGCCGTCCAGTCGGTCATCTCCGCCATCACCCCACAGACTGTCGATCCCTTTACCGCCGATTAACGTATCATTGCCTGCCGTCCCTCCAAGCACCACATGCCCATCGCCGGTATATTTCAGATACCCGCCATCGGCAAAACTATCGCCGTCAACATCCACTCCTGGGTCGCGACGCACCAACAACGGCGAGAGCAGATCCTTCAGCGGATTACCCCATTTCGGGTCGATTTCCGTTTGCAGCACGCGGTTCACTTCAAAAATATGGTCCGGTGTCTGGAACAGATTAGCGGGCAGGTGGGAGGATCCCTCATCACCAAGATCGCTGTTACGCATTACCAGCGCGGAAAACGAGTTGGCCTCCAGTTCATTGAGTAAGTTCAGTCCCTGAACGCGGCTCAGATAGTAGAAACGATCGCCGTCCTGAAGCATTTCCATTTGTGTTTCAAAGACGAAGTTGAAGGTTGAGCCGAGCATGCCGCCAAATTCATTTTTGCGCTCTGCCAGCCCGCCAATCCAGAAATCGACCATATTCAGGCCGGTCTCTTTGGTTGCCCACGCTCCGGTACTGTTAAAGAAATCCATCGCATCCGCAGGCGGGGCATTGTTAGCATCACCAAACAACAGGAAGTTGACCGCTGCACGCTTACCTTCAAGGCTGGTGGCATTGAGGATCAGCTCATGCTGACCATAGGCGGCCATAAAGTTAATGATTGAAGCGGGATTTTTCAGGTAGGTAGTGAAGTCAGCCCAACTGGTATAAGGCTTCAGTTGACTATCACCGCTTAATGCAAAAAACTGCTCGCGGGCCTGGTTCAGCGTCGGCATTGCGGTGTCACGGCCACGGGCTATATTAAGCGCGCCTAAATCGAGGGGCAGGCCGATGAGATTATTACGCAGCGCATCGGTAATAAATTCATCAATTTCGTTACCCACCTGACGCGTCATACCACGCACAATTGCGCCAATAGCCTGATCGTCCGTGACGGTGGCCCCGTTGATTTGATTAAATGCTACCGGATTCAGGAATGCTGAAATCAGGTCAATATCGCCGCTTTGCATATCAATGTCGGTGCGCGCCACGGTTTCTGTCAGCATTGAATGCCCGAAACGGTAAACCACATGCGCAAACTCGGCAAAGATCATCGGGTTTATATCCGCCGTGTTGGAGAAAACAAACGGATCGACGGCGGGTTGTACGGTACGGGCAAACTCCTCGAATACGAGGTGCTGATATTGCATTTCCGTGGAGAAGCGGCCTGCCTGGAATAAGTACTCACCGTTCCATACCAGCGTACTGGTATCGGCAGGTAATTCCGTGATTTGATGATTGGGCATCAACCACTGATTAATGAGGTCGATATCACCGGTTTCCAGCAGTGTTGTTTTATATTGCTCAACCAGACGGTTATGCTCGCTGTGAAAAACGGCGTGCACCGCGGTTAAACCTATATTTTCGTTCCCACGCCCGTCACCGGTAATAAAGTGACGATCGAGCAGTTCGTTATCATAGGTTCCTGCCGGTTGCGCTCCTTCGCCCCCAATCGCAGTGTCATCATCTGCCAGCAGACCCACTTTGGGCGCGGCAGTATGCGCAATATCATCAAGAAACGCATGGCCGGTGCGGAATGTTCCCTCAGGCAACAGACCGCCGTTGGCTTCAACCAGTCCCCCGGTGGTAACAATCTGTACCTTTCCATTTTCACTTAAAATCAAATTACCGTAGCGATCCGTTGCCAGCAGGGGAACATTAAACACATCCTGATCGGTGAGTTTAATGCCTAGCAGAGTTTCAGCCTGGTTTTTAACGTCGGCCCAGGTCGCCAGTCCACCGTTCGCACCGCCTAATAAATTCCCGGTAGGCTCAGGTTTCCCATCAATAATGACGTATTCGCGGATGAAAATCTGATGTGAAGGATGGGAGGTGTAGGTTTGGTTTTGGTCGATGAAGGGGGTCGTCAGGTTTACTGTCTCTCGGTTTTCATCCACCGTTGCCCGGGTTAATAGCATAAAGTTTGTCGACGACCCTTCCACATATAAAGGGTCATCCGGCTGTAGCGGAATGAAAACGATACCGTTGCCGCCTTTGGGAATCAAATCCAGACCGTGGTCAAAAAACTGGCCAAAGAAGGTCATCCAGCCGTTAAAAGCAGGGGAGAGACCGATATCGGGAGACTGGTTAGGAATGGATAACGTTTCTCCGTCTCCTGTAATAGTCCCCCCGCCGGGAGCATCTTTTAACGCGTTAAATACCTCCAGTGCGGCTGGGTTAGATGCCGTTTGATCGGAAATTAAGTTACTAATAATACGTGGGTCGGCATCAATAACGGTGCCACCAATTTGGATATAACTGGTCATTTGGTCCGCATCTTGCCAGTTTAACGCGGTTAATCTCGGCATTGTCTGGTCGGCAGAGCCATATAACTCCTGGCCTTGTAGAAGATTATTCCATGAACCATCTACCGTGCGAAGTCCATAAGGCAATAGCGGACTGGAAACTAATTCTCTAAGCAATTCAGCATTAACGCTACCATCCGGGTTAGTTGCCGCTTCGGATATTTTGATCTGCTTAAGAATAAAAGCAAGATCGTGCAGAGTGACAGTAAAGTCATATTGTGAGGCCATAAGTCATTACCCCTATCTTTACCTGTATTAGCTATCATCACTCTTTTCTTCCACTTACAAAAACTGACAGAAGAATGAGTCGTATAAGATACCTGATTGTTATTACATGATTAAAACTCCATATTTAAAAAAATGAAGTATCTACGACTTGATTAGCATTATTCTCCTGAAATTTAGTTAGCACAGTAAGATATGCACCTCACTTATATATTAGGTTTGAGCGGTTGATGACCATCGTGCCCATTGAAATTAAAGGTATATTCGAGACACGCAGTTTTGAGAAGACAAGGTCTCCTCAAGGCTGTAAAGGTTTTACTTTTTAAAACGCATATTACAGTTATGTGATGATCATAACTATGGTTTTTCCGTTGGCGACTTCACTCATACTTTATTATGAAAAGATTAAATTTTCATTTCTTTACATTAGAATTTATGTCAAATCTCTTCTTAAGAAGAATTCTCATTAAGTCAACTTTTAAGATGTCATTGTGTTGAATTATAAAATTTAATATTGGATGAAATTTAACACGACATCATTCCTGATGCCTGATTATGCTATTAGCATAAATCAATACAGTGTGATAGCTGACCCTACGTTTAGTAAAGAACGCCCCCTCCAAACAGGTAATGCAATGAAAAAAAATATAATTTTTCTCTCCGGGATGATTTTTTCGTCAGTCGGTCACGCCAGTGCGCTCTACTTCTATGAAGTCGGAACGGAGGATACCGCACTGGCTGGTGCAGGGCAGGCCGCTCGTGCTCAGGATGCCTCTACGCTGTTAACGAACCCTGCGGGGATGACCCGTTTACCTGACCATATGGTCAGCGGAGGATTACAGGCGATGGGCGGAGATATTCCCTATACGCTGAACAATACGACAGATGGAAGGCAAAGCCCCGGTAATGTAATGACGCTTTTCCCCAATGCCAGCATGTTTTATACGCAACGGCTGAGTGATACCGTTTCTGCCGGTTTGGGTTTGTACGGCAACTATGGGTTAGGTATCGACTTCGGCAACTGGGCAGGGGATCGGTTAATTAAACAAAGTACCATGGTTGCGATGACGCTGAGTCCCGCCGTTGCATGGAAACTAAGTGATAAGGTGTCGGTTGGCGCAGCTGCAGGGCTAAACTATGGTTTTCTGTCGCTAAGCAGAGATGTCGATGGCCACGATGAGAAACAAAGCGATCATGACTGGGCGATGAATTACCACCTTGGCTTATTAATGGATTTAACCGACAAAACGCGGGCGGGAGTAACCTGGACCAGCAAGACTGATTATCATTTCAATATTGACGGGACGGCACGTTTCCCCAATATACCTAATATTGGATATGATCTGCCGATCTCCACACAGGTTCGTGCTCCGCAGCAGGTGATGTTTAGTCTGGTTCACGATATCAACAGTCAATTGTCAGTGATGGGCGATCTTGGCTGGCAGGACTGGAGCCAGTTTGGCAGCCCGCAGATTACAATAAATGGTCAGCAAAGCGATCGTGATAATCGTCTGAGAGATACATGGCATACAGCGCTGGGCGTGCAATATCATCCCGATGAGCAGTGGCGCATTAATGCCGGTATTGCCTATGACAGTTCACCGTACAAATCGCAAAGTGATGTAGCGCTTTCGATGCCAACCGGCGATGAATGGCGACTTGCCATCGGTGCACAGTACCAGATTACGCCAGCCAGCAATATTGGCGTTGCCGTTGAGTATTTGCACATGCAGTCGTCTAACGTCAAATCTGATATCTTTGCAGGCCAGTATAAGAATCCGTGGCTATGGTTTGCCAGTGTCAACTACAGCTATCAATTCTAGCGCCGTTATTCCCGATTAACTATCTCACGCATTGTTAATAGTCACCATGGCGGATTATCTATCCGACAGTGTCTGGTAACCGTCTGCTGGTGGTCTTATCACACACGCTCGTTTAAATAAAAATAAATTTCTACTTTTATTATTGAGCAATTTATGGCTTTAATATGAATCTGTACTACCTTCATGGAATATAGGTAAAAGCATATTGTTTTCAATCTAAATAATACAGGTTTGATTATGCAAATTTCACCTCCGGTACGCCCAGAACAAAGCATACAACGCTTAATGCAAGCACTTGAACCGATTGCAGAAAAGATGAAGGTTGTGCCGCGGCGGCGTATCATGTGGAAATACAAGAATAAGCCTCAACTCTACCTTTTTTTGCAAGGGGAGCTGTCTATTTTACGTTCTTCTGATGGTCTGTTAATCGTGACCGTCTATGAACCCCATCTGTTCGGTATTGCCGAAATGATCCAACCGGTACACGGCCATTTATTGCGCGCTGAAGCTGAGTCAACATTATTACGCGTCGATGCCGATAAAGCACGAGAACTCTTTCATCAACAAGGCTTGTGGGAAGATGCGGCGGCAGTGCTTTCATATCATACGGGCTATCTCTTTTATCGTGATGATTTAGTCGTACAGCAGCGTACTTATTCAGTGATACGTAACCACCTCGAAGAGATGATTTTGTTGCCGGAAGAGACGCGCACGCGAGTCTCTATTTTAGATTATATTCAGGATCGGACCCACTTATCGCGCAGCAGTGTTTTAAATGTTGTATCTGCGTTAAAAAAAGGAGGGTATATTGATTTTGAACGCGGAGGGTATCTTACTTCCATCAATAAATTGCCTGAGCGATTTTAAATAAACCCACAAACAAGTTACAAATCGATTATCTAAATTTAATATTCTATTGTTGTGGTATGCCATATATCAATCGTAAGAAATCCTCCTCATCATTTTCTGAGGAGGATTTCTTGTTATTCAATAAGAGAGTTCACGGACTGATTAATGCTTAACAGTCCTGTTTGATTATGCTCCTTATAATAAAAATTGTTCATTTGCTGCATTTGTTCGAGCTTGGTTAAAGAAGCATAAACCTGGTATGCCTGGCTATGAACGTCAAACATCTCTCTTGGCTTAACCTCATGAAGATATTCATTTTTTAATGAACTCGCGACGTTTTCAATTTGCTGTTTATTATCCTGATATAAGGACAGGGATGCCGAGTCACTACTTGATTTTGACTCGGGTTGTGCCTGAACAACAGGGATCACCATTTTATTGATTTTAACAACTTTCTCTGGGGGAGAAGTATTACAGCCAGAAAGTATCCCAACGATGAGAAGTAGATAGAGAGTGCGCATATATAGTGTTCTAAAGACAATGGATGCCAGCTATTATCTTTTTATACAGTCAGGTGTCTACAGTTATTTTGTTTAAATAAAAACAAAAGGAAATTTAAAATTAAATGCCATTGCATTACATTGTTTCATAAGACCATGTTAGCCTACGAGCATTAGATCATAGAAACCTGATAAGTACAGTATTACGGAAGCTTCTCAACAATCAGAACTGCAGGATTTCTTTCTTCTGGATAATATATTATTAGCGAGGATTTATGAAACTTAATAAACTAGTAAGTTATCTGACTTTAGCTGGCGTGTGTTCAACATCATTAATATCACTACCTGTATTGGCACAGGAAGGAGCAAAAGATGCGACTGCTCAGACCAAGGTGATGCTGCCAACTTACTGATTTAGTGTATGATGGTGTTTTTGAGGTGCTCCAGTGGCTTCTGTTTCTATCAGCTGT
>NZ_JAOWHJ010000021.1:0-209725 GCF_030332695.1 Citrobacter sp. Cpo089
AGCTGATAGAAACAGAAGCCACTGGAGCACCTCAAAAACACCATCATACACTAAATCAGTAAGTTGGCAGCATCACCCTCGGAGCGATCTGGATAAAAACAACTTCAGCACCCGCGCCGCGTTGCTCTATTTATTCGATAACGGCTTTGCGCCGTACGTGAGTTATTCCACTGCCTTTACGCCAACCAGCTTTGCCGATGAGAACGGCAATCTGCTGGATCCGATGAAAGGCAAGCAGTGGGAAGCCGGGCTGAAATATGAGCCGGAAGGACTCAACAGCCAGTTCAGCGCATCGGTATTCCGTATCAATCAGACGAATATCGCCACCAAAGAAGAGCCGACCGATCCGTACCGCTCGATTGGGGAAATTGAATCTGAAGGGGTGGAGCTGGAGGCAATTAGCCAACTGACGGATAGCTTCCGTTTGCAGGCGGCGTATACCTATACCGACATTCGCTATAAGAAAAGCAGCCCTGAAGAGCAGGGCAAGCGCGCAGTGTACGCCCCGCGTAACCAGGCCAGTACCTGGCTGAGCTACGATGTGAAAAGCGGTCCGCTGGACGGTCTGACGTTGGGTTCAGGCGTGCGCTACGTTAACGGTATTACCAGCGATCGCCTGAATACTCACACCCTGCCGTCCTACACGCTGGTGGATATGGTGATTGGTTACGACTTAACGAATATCGGCATTAAAGGGTTGAGCGCGCAGTTGAACGTTAACAACCTGACCGACAAGCGCTACGTTGCGGCCTGTAACTCGCTCTCATACTGCTACTTCGGCGCCGAGCGCAGTATTGTCGGCAGCGTTTCGTGGAAATTCTGATGTTTTAGCCGGATGCGGCGCTGGCGCCTTATCCGGCCTACGGCAGCATGTAAATCGTAGGCCTGATAAGCGCAGCGCATCAGGCATAGTGGATTGCGGTTATTGTGTAAAACCGTTCTGCAGACAAATCTGCGCGCTGGCGCCTTATCCGGCCTACGGCAGCGTGTAAATCGTAGGCCTGATAAGCGCAGCGCATCAGGCATAGTGGATTGCGGTTATTGTGTAAAACCGTTTTGCAGACAAATCTGCGTGCTGGCACCTTATCCGGCCTACGGCAGCGTGTAAATCGTAGGCCTGATAAGCGCAGCGCATCAGGCGTTGTGATTGCTGCTATTGTGTAAAACCGTTTTGCATACAAATTTGCGCGCTGGTTCTCAGAGTAAAGGCAACTTTGCCTGGGTACTGGCTGTAATAGTTATGCTCTTCTTCCAGCCCTTTTGCCTGCGCCAGACGTACCGTTTCCAGCGAGCAGGTACGGTAGATCAGGTCTTTATTCATATTGGTCTGCTTTTCGCGCTGTTTATCTGCGGACAGCGCCAGCCAGCTTTCGGACAGTGAGTAATCATAGACTACCCGATTTCCTTTCGCCTGCACGTTCTCAATGGTAATGAATTCGTCGATTTTCAGTCTTGGCTGCCCACGCATTTTTTTCTTATCTTCTGCGGCGGCATATTGGGCCAGCGCATGAATATCCATACTGGCTATTTTCTGTTTATAAGCATCTACATAAGCGGTAGGTTGCTGATAATGCTGAGCGTAAGCGTTTCTTAATTCCCCGTCGCTCATCGTACAACCCGCCAGAAACAGAGGTAATAGCAGTGCCAGTTTTATTTTAGTCATGATGTTATCCCGTTCATTATTTTGATCCCAGTCGCCCATAACAAAATAGAAAAATTATTACAGATGATATTTAAGGTTGTATAAACGAGAGCGTGATGGCACAAGTTCAATTGTCTTAAAATGGCAAAATACGCGGGAAACCCTGCCAGAATTGGCAGGGTTTTGAACATACTGATAAAAAAATTAATGGCCGATCATCTTTGCCTTCGGGATCAGCTGGAAATACATATGATCGGGCACTGGCGTATCCCAGACATTGGCATAAACGGCATAACCAATAGTGGCAAACAGAATGCCCAGCACCAGTAGCGTCATGGCAACACCTGACAGCGTCCTCTGGCGCCATAATGATTTACCACCGTTGCCTTGTGCTCCAGGCGGAGTCTGCAGTGAAAAGCTCAGCGTTGAGGCTACCGGGCAGGATTCAACGCAGGTCATGCAGCCAGTGCATTCCACGGTACGCACCTGAATCAGTCTGTCGACCGGGATATTCGACGGGCAGTTTTTCGCGCATTTTCCGCAGTCGATACAGCTGTCAGCGTTACGGCGGATTTTAAACGGTGAGAGTAATGAGAACAGGCCGAGCAGCGCACCATAAGGGCACAGATAGCGGCACCAGGCATTGCGAATAAACAGGCTCAGGACGCTGATAACGATAACAAAGATGAGCGTAGCGGAGCCAATATGGCGAAAGAAATCGAGCATCTTCACGTCGATAATCATGCCATAGGCCGACATTAGAAAATACTGAATCCCCTGCGCAGGCATCGACAGGGCGATATACAAAAAGAAACTCAGCAACAAATACTTCAGACTGAGCAGCGGAATATCCAGCCAGCGCGGCAGCGTGAAGTTGCGACCAAATACTTTTTTTCCCAGATTGCCGAGCAGTTCGGACAGCGTGCCCACCGGGCATAACCACGAACAGAAGGCTTTTTTTAACAACAGACTAATCAGGATAAACGCAACTAACAGCAGCATGGAGGCGGCATGGATAGGCGGAAGAAAACCAGTCTCCAGCGTATAGCGGATATTCATCAAACCCGCGATTGGTAGCCATCCCTCAATACCACCTGGCCTTGGAATATAGACGCTGGTGCCGGCGGTTTCGAAATAGCGGACCCAGTAATAGAACGTTACGCCAATATAAATATTAATAGCCAGCAGGAGAAACTGGGTGGCTTTTCGCCAGCTGCTGGCGTTGCGCCAGTCATTCCACGGCAGTTTGCCTCCGATCGTGCCAGGACGGCGCTGCCAGCGCGTTCTTTTCTTCCCGTTCATGATTTTATACTATCCCTCATATTTCCCCTTCTGCATTCAGAAGGCGTCATCACCGGGATATGCTAGCGCTATTCAGATTTGGTGTATTTGATTTGCATCTTATTACGTGGCTGTTATTTTCATCATGCCAATATGCCTGAATAAAAATAACAGCTCGATATTTATCGCAAGTCAGATAAATACCCTGAACGGGGTATTTATTTCTCTGCAGGGCAATGGTTATTCCTGATAAACCTCAACGCGGTCGCGACCATTACTTTTTGCCTGATAAAGTGCGCGATCGGCTTTATCAACCAGCTGTTTGTAGTCGGGATGATAATCATATTCGGCAATACCGATACTGACGGTAATAGAAAATGTTTCTGTCGCAGAGGCTGCCATGCGCATCCCGGCAATTTTCATACGCAGCGTTTCCAGAATAATACTGGCCTGCGATTCATCTGACTCGACGAGCAAGATCATAAATTCTTCACCACCGTAGCGGAACACGTAATCGCTGCTACGGATATGATCATAAATGGCCGCTGCGACATTTTTGAGCGTCAGATCACCGGTATTATGCCCGAAGTTATCGTTAATTTGCTTGAAGTAGTCGATATCCAGCATCGCCAGGCTAAAAGGCTTACGCGCATGTAACGCCAGCGAGATTTCGCGTCGCATGATGGTCGGAATAAAGCGGCGATTAAGCAACTGGGTCAGCGAATCTTTACCATTTTCCTGCTTAACCAGCGCCTCAAACATCGAAGCGAGCAGGAAATGGATTTTTGCCGACAGCTGGCGAACATCCTGTAATAAGCTCATCCGCTCGGGTTCTGTCGGCTGATGCTGAGGTGACAGGGTGGTCGTCAGACGGGTGTCGATCTCTGCAATTAGCGATTCCATTTCTTTGAGCAAATTGCTGTTGCCAAGAATATGTTTTCCCTTATGTGAGAACCACATACCAAAATCAGAGTTCGCCAGAAACACCATTTCACCGAAAGGCATTCCGGTGGCAATGTTATAGATAAACTGGTTTTCCCAGTCGGTAAATGAGCGAATTTGCCGTTCGCGCTCGACGTTAACGTCATCGTAAATGGTCTGCAGGCGATACTGCTCCTGAGTATGCAGCGAGTTTTGATGGCTTGGGGAATAGGAGACTGTCATGGCCTCCAGTGCGGTATCCATTGCCAGACTGCTGAAACAGATAGCATCGCTCAGCAGAGAGGACGAATAGTCCGCTTTGGTTTTCAACACCCGATACAGCTCATCTTTGAGCTTACGCGCGCCGCGGTTCACCAGATCGATGGGCAGACCGATGCGGGCATGCACCACGCCAATTTTGCGTTGTTTGGCCAGCAGTTGCGAGAGATCTTCATGCGCGCTGCCAAGGACGCTGCGCAGCCAGTCAAACATGCTGCCGCTGAGGCGGGTACTGACCTGTTCTGTATTGAGGAATAATGCGCTCTGGGCGTGGGAGAGCATATAGTCATAAAAAACGGTCACTAAATGGCGGATCTCTTCATCGCTTAACGATGTGAGGAGCGTGTGAACGTCAGGCGATGTTTGTCGTATCAGCGCCTGCCATTCCGTAAGGAGTAATGTGTCGTTTACCGGTTCAACCTGTTCCATCTCACTGCCACTCAACCTGCGATTAAAAATTCAGGCGGTATTACGGACAATTACCTCACGATGGTCAAGTTAAACTCTCTTATCGATGGCTAATACCTTCATAAATAAGTCTTAGCGCGAAGACACCTATTATTGCGCCAATTACCCGGCTGGCAACCCGTTGGATGCGACCATACGCCCGTCGCACGGCAGGCAAAGAAAATGCCTGGCTGAGAAAAATACGCCAGATAACGGAAGACAACACAATGCCTGCCCAGGCCATCAGTCTGGCCCACGTAGGTGTGTCTGCGCTTAAGGTGACCGAGAAGATACTAATAAAAAACAGTACAGTTTGTGGGTTCGATAAATCTGTTAGTAATCCACGGCGGAAAAATACATACCAGGGGGCGGAAAGCGGCTGCTGTAGCGTGGGCATTTGCGGCGTGGCCTGATGGCGGATGCTGTTCCAGGCAAACCACAGCAGATAGGCGCCGCCGACAATCTTAATCAATGAAAATATCTCTTCACACTGGGTGATTAGCGTTGCCATACCAAAGAGCCCAAGGCCGGAGTAAAACGCATCACCTAAGGCAACACCCAGACCGGTCATCACACCTGCGCGTCGTCCGGATGCCAGGCTAGTTTGTACCACCACGAACAGATTTGCGCCGGGGTTAAAAAAGGTTAAAACAAACAGGCTGACGGTGAGTACAACGGCGTGCAAAGGTTCCATAGACAACGTTTCCATTAGTAAACATGGGAAAGACAGCTAACACTATAATTTTAGTGCGCACGTCATTCTGCGTATTCACTCACACTGCGCGTTGAAAACGCAGCGCCGCTGCGTTTTGCGTATTTAACGATTAGCAAAATATCTTTATATTTCCGCCTGCTCTGGATCTTTTTATCAGCCTGAACTACTTATTAATCATCCTTGACTCGCGTGTCGAATGTTCAGGGGGCGATGATGGCATATATAACAAAACCTGGAGCTTTTATATGAAAACTGGATATAAAGTACTTATTGGTGCGTTAGCTTTAGTTTTTTCCAACGCCTATGCTGCGGAATTTATGACAAAACTTGAGTTTGAAAAGGTTGAGTCGCAGTACACAAAAATCGGTGATATTTCAACGAGTAATGAAGTTTCTGTTGCAGATGCTAAAGAAGAGCTGCTGAAGAAAGCTGAAGAGAAAGGCGCTGATGTGGTGGTATTAACCTCCGGCCAAACGGATAACAAAATCCATGGCACAGCTAATATTTACAAGAAAAAATAACACGCTGCTGTAAAAAATACGCCACCCGTCGGTCATTGCACCGGCGGGTTTTCTTTTAATCTGCGCCAGAACGTGGTTCTGCTAATTCCGAGATAGCGTGCAGCCGCGGTTTTATCACCATTGAATTGTGCCAACACCTGCTGCGGCGTCAGCAATGAAGATGCTTGCGGTGAGTCAGCAGCAATGGCCAGTTCCGGTAATAGCTGTTGTAAAAAATCCATATTCAGCTCCGGCTGCGGCTCGACGCTTAAAAATAGCGCCAGGCGCTCCATCATATTACGCAGTTCGCGGATATTCCCCGGCCAGCCATAATTCAGCAGCGTCGGCTGACTTAATCCCAGCCCCTTGCGTACTGGCTCAGAAAACGGCACGTCCAGTTCCGCCAGCGATTGTTTTAAAAAGCTTTCCGCCAGCGGCAGGATATCGGGCAACCGCTCGCGTAGTGGCGGTAGCTTGAGGCGTAAAATGCTCAGGCGATAAAACAGATCGGTACGAAATTCCCCCTGTTTCATCTCCTGCTCCAGATTACAATGTGTGGCGCTAATCACCCGGACATCGACAGGAATCGGCTGATGTCCACCGACCCGGGTAACCTCTTTTTCTTCCAGCACGCGCAGCAGTCGGGTTTGTAACGGCAGCGGCATCTCGCCTATCTCATCAAGAAACAGGGTTCCGCCGTGGGCGATTTCAAACAGGCCCGCGCGCCCCCCTCGGCGAGAGCCGGTAAAGGCGCCGTCCTCATAGCCGAACAGCTCCGCTTCCAGCAATGACTCGGTGATTGCCCCGCAGTTGACGGCAACAAACGGCGGCGAGGGTTTACCGCGTCGATTCTCCTGACGGGTGAAAAACTCACGGTGAATGGCCTGTGCGGCCAGCTCTTTACCCGTTCCTGTTTCGCCCTGAATGAGGACCGGCGCACGCGAGCGGGCGTAGAGCATAATCGTGTGCCGCACCTGTTCCATCTGCGCAGAGTGACCGCGCATATCACCCAGCGCGTAGCGGGTGCGCAACGTATCGCCAGAGGCGTACTGACCGTTTCTGCGCAGCGTCAGGCGAGTCATATCCAGCGCATCGACAAAGGCCTGGCGCACGGTGGCCGCCGAATAGATAAAGATGCCGGTCATACCTGCTTCTTCTGCCAGATCGGTAATCAATCCCGCACCAACCACTGCCTGCGTACCGCCGGCCTTCAGTTCGTTGATTTGCCCACGGGCATCTTCCTCGGTGATATAGCTGCGCTGTTCAAGCTGCAAATTGAAGGTTTTTTGAAACGCGAGAAGCGCAGGAATGGTTTCCTGATAGGTAATGACGCCAATCGACGAGGTGAGTTTTCCCGCTTTTGCCAGCGCCTGTAGCACGTCGAATCCGCTGGGTTTAATCAGGATCACCGGAATCGATAAACGGCTTTTCAGATATGCCCCGTTGGAGCCCGCCGCAATGATGGCATCGCAACGCTCGGTAGCCAGCTTCTTACGGATATAGGCCACCGCTTTTTCGAAACCAAGCTGAATGGGGGTGATGGTCGCCAGGTGGTCGAACTCCAGACTGATGTCGCGAAACAGTTCAAACAGGCGGGTGACCGAGACTGTCCAGATAACCGGTTTATCGTCGTTCACTCGCGGCGGTAGATGCGTATCTGCCATAACTAACCCCAAAAATTAAGGAACCGAGTGGTAGGGTTTAGTTGTGTTTCATAAATGTTGCAATGAAACGTGAAGGAACGTTTCATGAAACGATAGCTGACACGCTTTTGTGCAACAAAAATAGAAGTATTGGATTTAATATATTGTTTTAAAAGATAAAAAATTAAATTGAAGAGAAAATAAGCTCCCTGGCATACCCCTTGCTTTAGAAATATCAACGAACGATAACAAGTTGATAACAAGAGGACGGGATATGTCTCTACACTCCCCAGGGCTGGCGTTTCGCGCTGCGCTTACCAAAGAAAACCCATTACAAATCGTTGGCACCATCAATGCCAACCACGCTCTGCTGGCTCAACGCGCCGGGTATCAGGCGATTTATCTCTCCGGCGGTGGCGTCGCTGCGGGCTCGCTGGGGCTGCCGGATCTCGGTATTTCTACCCTTGATGATGTGCTGACTGATATTCGTCGCATTACGGATGTTTGCCCGCTGCCATTGCTGGTGGATGCGGATATTGGTTTTGGATCGTCTGCATTCAACGTGGCGCGTACCGTCAAGTCGATTTCCAAAGCGGGTGCTGCTGCGCTGCATATTGAAGATCAGATCGGCGCCAAGCGCTGCGGTCATCGCCCGAACAAGGCGATCGTCTCGAAAGAAGAGATGGTCGACAGGATCCGCGCAGCCGTTGATGCGCGCACCGATCCCAACTTTGTGATTATGGCGCGAACCGATGCACTGGCGGTGGAAGGGTTAGAGGCTGCCATCGATCGTGCCCAGGCGTATGTCGAAGCGGGCGCTGACATGCTGTTCCCGGAAGCCATTACCGAACTTGCGATGTACCGCCAGTTTGCCGATGCGGTACAGGTACCAATTCTCGCCAACATTACTGAATTTGGCGCCACACCGCTGTTTACCACCGATGAACTGCGCAGCGCGAACGTTGCGATGGCGCTATACCCGCTGTCAGCTTTCCGCGCCATGAACCGCGCGGCGGAGAAGGTTTACAACGTGCTGCGTCAGGAAGGTACGCAAAAGAACGTTATCGACATTATGCAGACGCGCAACGAGCTGTACGAAAGCATCAATTACTACCAGTTCGAAGAGAAACTCGACGCGTTGTACACAAAAAAGTAACCGTCGTAGGCCGGATAAGGCGTAGCCGCCATCCGGCAATAAATTAGTACCCTACATATTACAATAATGACGAGGACAACATGAGCGACACAACGATCCTGCAAAATAGTACCCATGTCATTAAACCCAAAAAATCGGTTGCGCTGTCAGGCGTCGCTGCCGGAAATACTGCCTTATGTACCGTGGGTAAAAGCGGTAACGATCTACACTATCGTGGCTACGATATTCTTGACCTGGCACAACAGTGCGAATTTGAAGAAGTTGCGCATCTGCTGATTCACGGGAAATTACCCACCCGCGATGAGCTCACCGCCTATAAAAGCAAACTGAAAGCGCTGCGCGGATTGCCCGCTAACGTGCGCACCGTACTGGAAGCGCTGCCTGCCGCCTCGCATCCGATGGACGTGATGCGCACTGGTGTTTCCGCGCTGGGTTGTACTCTGCCAGAAAAAGAAGGACATACCGTCTCCGGCGCACGCGATATTGCCGACAAACTGCTGGCATCGCTCAGTTCTATCCTCCTGTACTGGTATCACTACAGCCATAACGGCGAGCGCATTCAGCCGGAGACCGATGATGATTCTATTGGCGGTCACTTCTTGCATTTGCTGCATGGTGAAAAGCCATCACAAAGCTGGGAAAAGGCGATGCACATTTCGCTGGTGCTGTACGCCGAACACGAGTTTAACGCTTCTACCTTCACGGGGCGTGTGATTGCGGGAACTGGCTCTGATATGTACTCCGCGATTATCGGTGCGATTGGCGCACTGCGTGGGCCGAAACACGGCGGAGCGAATGAAGTATCGCTGGAGATCCAGCAACGCTATGAAACGCCGGATGAAGCCGAAGCGGATATCCGTAAACGCGTTGAAAATAAAGAAGTGGTGATTGGCTTTGGTCACCCGGTTTACACCATCGCCGACCCGCGCCACCAGGTGATCAAGAGCGTGGCGAAACAGCTTTCTCAGGAAGGCGGTTCGCTGAAAATGTACAACATCGCCGACCGTCTGGAAGAGGTGATGTGGGAAACGAAAAAGATGTTCCCCAACCTCGACTGGTTCTCGGCAGTCTCTTACAACATGATGGGCGTCCCCACTGAAATGTTCACACCGCTGTTCGTTATCGCCCGCGTCACTGGCTGGGCGGCGCACATCATCGAACAGCGCCAGGACAACAAAATTATCCGTCCTTCCGCCAACTATACCGGCCCGGAAGATCGCGTATTTGTCTCGATTGATCAGCGTTGCTAATGCAAAACCTCTAAAGATAAAAAACAGGAAATGTACCCTATGTCTGCACATATTTCGAACGTCCGCCCTGAATTTGACCGTGAAATCGTTGATATCGTTGATTATGTCATGAACTACGAGATCACCTCGAAGGTGGCGTATGACACCGCGCATTATTGCCTGCTTGATACCCTTGGCTGTGGCCTGGAAGCGCTGGAATATCCGGCCTGTAAAAAACTGCTGGGGCCGGTTGTACCGGGTACCGTCGTCCCGAACGGTGTGCGCGTACCAGGTACCCAGTTCCAGCTCGATCCGGTGCAGGCGGCGTTTAACATCGGTGCGATGATCCGCTGGCTGGACTTTAACGACACCTGGCTGGCCGCAGAATGGGGTCATCCTTCCGATAACCTCGGCGGTATTCTGGCGACAGCTGACTGGCTGTCGCGCAATGCGGTGGCGGTGGGTAAAGCGCCGTTAACCATGAAAAAAGTGTTAACCGGAATGATTAAAGCCCATGAAATTCAGGGCTGTATCGCGCTGGAAAACTCCTTCAACCGCGTCGGTCTGGATCACGTTCTGCTGGTAAAAGTCGCCTCCACGGCGGTGGTTGCCGAGATGCTCGGCCTGAACCGCGATGAAATTCTCAACGCCGTCTCGTTGGCGTGGGTCGACGGTCAGTCGCTGCGTACCTATCGTCATGCGCCGAATACCGGCACGCGTAAATCCTGGGCGGCTGGCGATGCCACCTCACGTGCTGTACGTCTGGCGCTGATGGCGAAAACCGGTGAAATGGGATACCCGTCCGCACTGACAGCAAAAACCTGGGGCTTCTATGATGTCTCTTTCAAAGGCGAATCTTTCCGCTTCCAGCGCCCGTACGGTTCGTACGTGATGGAAAACGTGTTGTTTAAAATTTCCTTCCCGGCAGAGTTCCACTCGCAGACCGCGGTAGAAGCGGCGATGACGCTGTACGAGCAGTTACAGGCCGCAGGTAAGACCGCTGCCGATATCGAAAAAGTGACCATTCGTACGCACGAAGCCTGTATCCGTATCATCGATAAAAAAGGCCCGTTGAATAACCCGGCGGATCGTGACCACTGCATCCAGTACATGGTGGCTATCCCGCTGCTGTTCGGGCGCTTAACGGCGGCAGATTACGAAGACGGCGTGGCGCAGGACAAACGCATTGATGCACTGCGTGAAAAGATTAACTGCTTCGAAGATCCGGCCTTTACTGCCGATTACCACGACCCTGAAAAACGCGCCATCGCGAATGCCATCACGCTTGAATTCACCGACGGCTCACGCTTTGAAGAAGTGGTAGTGGAATACCCAATCGGCCACGCGCGCCGTCGTAACGACGGTATGCCGAAGCTGGTCGAGAAGTTCAAAATTAACCTGGCGCGTCAGTTCCCGACCCGTCAGCAGCAGCGCATCCTGGATGTCTCCCTGGACAGAACTCGTCTGGAGCAGATGCCGGTCAATGAGTATCTGGATTTGTTCATTATCTAAAACCCGACTCATCAGGCGTAAGTTCAACAGGAGAGCATTATGTCTTATAGCGAGTTTTATCAACATTCTATTACACAGCCGGAGTCGTTCTGGGCCGAACAGGCCCAGCGTATTGACTGGCAGCAGCCGTATACGCAGGTGCTGGACCACAGTAATCCGCCGTTTGCCCGCTGGTTTTGCGGCGGCACGACCAATCTGTGCCACAACGCCATCGACCGCTGGCTGGAGAAACAGCCTGACGCGCTGGCGCTGATTGCTGTGTCATCAGAAACCGAAGAAGAACGCACGTTTACCTTTCGTCAGCTGTATGACGAAGTGAACGTCGCGGCGGCGATGTTGTTGTCGCTGGGCGTACAGCGTGGCGATCGGGTACTGGTTTATATGCCGATGATCGCCGAGGCGCACATTACGCTGCTGGCCTGCGCACGTATAGGGGCGATCCATTCGGTGGTGTTCGGTGGTTTCGCCTCGCACAGCGTAGCGGCGCGTATCGACGACGCCCGACCGGTGGTTATCGTGTCGGCGGATGCCGGGGCGCGCGGCGGCAAAATCCTGCCGTATAAAAAGCTGCTCGATGATGCGATCGATCAGGCCCAGCACCAGCCGCGTCATGTGGTATTGGTCGATCGCGGTCTGGCGAAAATGGTGCGGATAGAGGGGCGAGACCTCGACTTTGCCGCGCTGCGCCAACAGCATCTCGGCGCGCGGGTGCCGGTTGCCTGGCTGGAGTCGAACGAAACGTCCTGCATTCTCTACACCTCCGGGACAACCGGTAAACCGAAAGGCGTGCAGCGCGACGTTGGCGGCTACGCGGTCGCGCTGGCGACCTCGATGGACACAATTTTCGGCGGTAAAGCGGGCGGCGTGTTCTTCTGCGCATCGGATATCGGCTGGGTGGTTGGGCATTCGTATATCGTGTATGCCCCACTGCTGGCGGGGATGGCGACGGTGGTTTACGAAGGGTTGCCAACGTACCCAGACTGTGGCGTATGGTGGAAAATTGTTGAGAAGTATCAGGTCAGCCGGATGTTCTCTGCCCCAACCGCCATCCGCGTGCTGAAGAAATTCCCGACCGCGCAAATCCGCAATCACGATCTCTCCTCGCTGGAGGTGCTGTATCTGGCGGGGGAGCCGCTGGATGAACCGACCGCCAGTTGGGTAACGGAAACGCTGGGCGTCCCGGTTATCGACAACTACTGGCAGACTGAATCCGGTTGGCCGATTATGGCGATCGCTCGCGGGCTGGACGACCGCCCGTCGCGGCTGGGTAGCCCAGGTGTGCCGATGTACGGATATAACGTGCAGTTGCTCAATGAGGTGACCGGTGAGCCATGCGAAGCGAATGAAAAGGGCATGCTGGTGATTGAAGGGCCGCTGCCGCCGGGCTGTATTCAGACCATCTGGGGGGATGACGCGCGGTTTGTGAATACCTACTGGTCGCTGTTTTCTCGCCAGGTGTACGCCACCTTTGACTGGGGTATTCGCGATGCGGACGGCTATTACTTCATCCTTGGCCGTACGGATGATGTCATCAACGTGGCCGGGCATCGGTTGGGGACGCGTGAGATAGAGGAGAGTATTTCCAGCTATCCGAACGTTGCCGAAGTGGCTGTGGTCGGCGTGAAGGACGCGCTGAAGGGGCAGGTCGCGGTCGCGTTTGTCATTCCGAAACAGAGCGACAGCCTTGAAGATCGCGACATCGCACATTCGGAAGAGAAGGCGATTATGGCGCTGGTGGACAGTCAGATTGGTAATTTTGGCCGTCCGGCGCACGTCTGGTTTGTGTCGCAGTTGCCGAAAACGCGCTCTGGCAAAATGCTCAGACGGACGATCCAGGCGATCTGTGAAGGCCGCGATCCTGGCGATCTAACGACCATTGACGATCCCGCGTCGTTGCAGCAAATCCGTCAGGCGATTGAAGAGTAACATCGTGTGATGCCCGGCGGCGCAATGCTTACCGGGCCTTTTAGTATTGTAGGCCGGATAAACCACGTGAGTGGTGCATCCGGCATGACGACTTAAAGTAACGGATCCACTTTATAATTTTGGTAATAGTACTCTTTATCTCGTTCATTAATGGTTCTGAGAACTCGACAGGGAACCCCCACGGCCACGACATCTGCCGGAATGTCTTTTGTGACTATACTCCCCGCGCCGATAACGGAATTATCGCCAATCGTTATGCCGGGATTGATCACTACGTTACTGCCAATCCATACGTTATTGCCGATGGTGACCGGAAAGGAAAACATCTCTCCGGATTTCCTTAATTCATGGTGCACAGGGTGACCCGTTACCGTGATCGTGACGTTTGGTGCAATTAAAACGTTATCGCCGATGGTGACCGTGTAATCATCCACAATGGTAAAGTTAAAATTGGCGTAAAAGTTTTTGCCAATGTGAATATTGCTGCCGTAAGAGAAATAAATGGGGGGCTCAATCCACGCATTTTCTCCTACGGAGGCAAATATTTCGCGAATCAGTTTTTCCCTCTTTTTAATCTCAGATGGACGCGTGTGGTTAAACTCATACATTAACTCCTTTCCGCGCAGTCTCTCTTCCGGCAGCCCCTCGCACATATCAGTAAACAGCTTGCCTGCTTTCATTCTGTCTCTCATAGACATGCTCATCGAAGATATTCCTTCTTGTTATTTGTCTTCAGACTTGTTTACCTGCCGGGGTGAAAACGCGGGAAAACGGCCCCGGCCCGCTAAGGGTAAATACGGAAATCAGCGTGAAGCTCAGCGCAATAATCCCCAGCACCAGATAAGCTCCCTGGAAACCAATGCTCTCATACATTTTTCCGGCCAGAACTGACATGAAAATCATGGCTAACTGTTTGAAGAAGCAGAAACACACCAGGTAAATTGTGGCCGAGAAACGCACTTCAAACTGACTGGTGATGTATTTGAAGCAACCGACAATCAGGAACGGTATCTCGAACATATGCAGCGTTTTGAGGATCACGACCTCCAGCGCAGTGGTGGCGAATGATGAACCAATGATCCGCACCGACATGATCGTACCAGCCAGCAGCAGGGCGTTCTTTCCGCCGATGCGGTTCACAATCAGCGGCGCAAAGAACATGATCGAGGCGTTGAGCAATTCCCCCATCGTTGTGACGTAGCCAAACACGCGGGTACCCTGTTCGCCGGTGGCAAAGAACGAGGTAAAGAAGTTGGCGAACTGCTGGTCAAATACGTCATAAGTGCAGGAAACGCCGACCACGTACAGGGAGAGGAACCAGAGTTTCGGTTGTTTGAATAACTCCAGCGCCAGCTTCAGGCTGAATGCCGAGTTGTTGGCGCCTACCGCATCCGCGACTTTTGCTGAAGAGGGGGCATCTGTTTTTGAAAAGAGCAGCAGCAATGCCAGAATGACCGCACAGCCAGAACCTAACCAGAAGACAAACTGGTTATTGATGGTGAACATAATTCCGGCAATCGAGGCGCACAGCGCCCAGCCCACGCAGCCAAACATGCGCGCGCGACCAAATTCAAAGTTGCTTCGGCGGCTGGCCTTTTCAATATAGGCTTCAATCGCCGGAGCGCCGGCATTGTAAATAAAGCCAAGGTAAATCCCGCCGACAATTGAACCCAGTAAAATATTAACCTGCAATAATGGGCCAAATACGTAAATAAAAAACGGGGCAAACATTACCAGCATGCCGGTAATTACCCACAGCAGATGTTTACGCAGACCAAGCTTATCGGACAGTAGTCCGAAAATTGGCTGGAATAACAAAGAAAACAGTGAGATACAGGCGAAGATGATGCCGATGTCGCCTTTACTGATATGGTTTACATCGTGTAACCAGATAGGGAAGAAGGGGAAATAGGCACCCATAATGAAAAAGTAAAAGAAGAAGAAAAAGCCGAACATCCAAAAGTTAGTGTTTTTTAAATAATACATAACAGACTTCCTATAAATGCGGGCAGGTATCAACCTGCCCTGCTTATATTATTATTTTTGGCCCCAGACGAACTGGAAGTGGTAGCGTCCTGCGCTTAGCTGGAATTCCGGCGACACTGAAGGACTCCACGAATCATCGCCGCCGACGCCCATATGGAAGCCATCAATATTGAGCCAGGTGCCCGCCTCAGGTTGCAGCAGATGGCGGTGGCTGGTTTCCATCAGTTGCTGCTGGCTAAAGCGGCTGATGTTGAACAGGAAGTCTCCGCGCCACTGGTGCGCGCCGTAGTACAGTTCGCGCGTGCCGCAGCGCAGACCGTTTTCGCTCGGGAAAACATACGGGGTGTACATCTCATCAAGCGACAGATCCCAGCGATCGAAACAGGCGGCGCCCAGACGGTCCGGGTAGTTCTCATGCGGGCCGAGACCTAACCAGTTCACTCGCTCCGCAACCTGCGCCAGCTGGCAGCTCAGGCCGATGCGGGCCGGATGCGGCGTACCGCTGGCAACGTCAACATCCACCGTTATCTGCATTTCACCATTGCCGTCAATATGATAGCTTTTTCGGCTGACGAACAGCGTTTCGCCCTGATACTGCCACGCATGTTCGGTGGTGATCAGTACCGCACTGCTCAGCGTATCGGCAGCACAGTACAGTAACGTTGCTTCAGCCTGATAGTGACCGGCGGCCTTCCAGCGTTCAACCCAGGCGTTAGGGTCGATGCGGGTTGACTCGCTCACGCCGATGTCGTTGTCCAGCGGCGCGCGGGTGAACTGGTCAGTAAGCGGGCTTACCAACTGGGCTTCATCGCTAATCCAGTATTGTGTTAGCAGACCGGACTGACGATCGAATTGCCAGCGTGTGTTGTTGGCCGCCACGGTAAAATTGCTCTCACTAACATCCAGCTGTGGTGCGCTGCTGACGGGTGATAGACGTACCAGGCTGAGCTTCTCTTCCAACTTCCACTGTTGCCAGGCGCTGATATGCCCGGCTTCTGACCATGCGGTCGCCTGAGGCTGCTCTACGCGTACCGTCAACCACAGCTGGCCTGCGGTGTCCGGCATCGGAACGTTCGGCAGGGTAATCACCTGGCGGCCCTGTGGAGCGATATCCAGAACGATTTCTCCGGCGGCCAGCGGGTTGCCGTCAAGGGCAATCGACCAGTGCAGAACTTCGTTATCGCTGCGGCGGAACAGATATTCGCTGGTCACTTCAATCTGGCGTTCAGCGCCCGGCAGTAACGTGAACTGGAAAAACTGCTGTTCATGTTTGGCCTCATATAACGCCGGATGCGGAGTGCGATCGGCGAACACCAGCCCGTTCATGCAAAACTGACGATCGTTAGGCGTGTCGCCAAAATCGCCACCGTAGGCTGACCATGCTTTGCCGTTCTCATCATATTTGGTCAGCGACTGATCCACCCAGTCCCAGACAAATCCGCCCTGCAGGCGCGGATACTGACGGAACGCTTGCCAGTATTTGGCGAAGCCGCCAAAACTGTTGCCCATGGCGTGGGCGTATTCACAAAGGATCAGCGGACGCTGCTCGCCGGGCATCGACAGCCACTTTTTAATCGACCATTTGGGGACTGCGGGGAAGGGCTGATCCTGATCTACGCGGGCGTACATCGGGCAAATAATGTCGGTCGCCGCGGTATTTGCGCCGCCGCCTTCATATTGTACCGGGCGTGACGGGTCTTCTGATTTTATCCAGCGGTAGAGCGCGTCGTGATTGACACCATGGCCGGATTCATTGCCCAGTGACCAGATAATAATGCTCGGATGGTTGCGATCGCGCTGCACCATGCGCGTGACGCGCTGGCTCATGGCAGGCAACCATGCAGGGTCGTCGGTGAGGCGATTCATCGGCACCATGCCGTGGGTTTCAATGTTGGCTTCGTCGACCACATACAGACCGTAGCGATCGCACAGGGTGTACCACAACGGATGGTTCGGGTAATGTGAGCAGCGCACGGCGTTAAAGTTATTCTGCTTCATCAGCAGAATATCCTGCACCATCGTCGCCTCGTCCATCACCTGGCCGTTGACCGGATGGTGCTCATGGCGGTTGGTACCGCGAATCAACAGCGGCTTGCCGTTTAACAGCAACAGGCCGTTTTCGATACAAACCTGACGAAAACCAACGTCACAGGCTTCCGCTTCAATCAGCACTCCGCCCGCGGTGTGTAACTGCACAACGGCGCGGTACAGATTGGGTGTTTCGGCACTCCACAGCGCCGGTTTTTCGACGTTCAGACGCAGAGTCACCCGGTCATGATAAGCGCCGCGTTCATCAATGATCTCGCTGCCGAGCGGTGAGGTCGTTTCGTGGCTGAGCGTTTCACCTTCCCACAATTGCAGGGTGACGCGTAAATCTTCGCTCTCGTTGCCACCCACTCTGACTTCCGCTTCCAGCGTGGCGCGGCTGAAGTCGTCATTAAAACGGGTATTAATGCGCAGGTCACGGATTTGCGTAGTGGGCTTATGCAGCAGGGAGACATCGCGAAAAATACCGCTCATGCGCCACATGTCCTGGTCTTCCAGATAGCTGCCGTCGCTCCAGCGCAGCACCATCACAGCCAGACGGTTTTCGCCGCGCAGCAGATAATCGCTAAGATCAAACTCAGACGGCAGACGGCTGTCCTGACCGTAACCGACCCAGCGACCGTTGCACCACAGATGAAACGCGGAATTGACCCCGTCAAAAATAATGCGCGTCTGACCTTCCTCTAACCACGCGTCTTCGATATTAAATGTGAGCGAGTAACATCCTGTGGGGTTCTGTGCCGGAACGTACGGAGGATTCACCGGGATTGGGTAGGTGACGTTGGTATAAATTGGCGCATCGTAACCGTCCATCTGCCAGTTAGAAGGGACGTTGATGATGTCTGCCTGTGGCAGATCGCTTGTCAGCCAGCTTTCCGGTACAGCCTCCGGTGCGGCAAACCAGGCAAATTGCCACTTGCCATTCAGCGAGCGTAACTGACTCGAATGCTGATTGGTACGTGCATCATCCGCTGAGCGCCAGCTACAAAAAGGCGGGTGCGCCTCCAGGCGGTTGAGCTGCGTGACGCCGGGATTTTCCCAGTCACGGCGGGCCAGAACAGCGGAGAGTGAATCTGTGTTCAGGTTCATAACGGTATCCTGTTTGAATTTGTTACTCGCTCACAATTTCAATCAAAATACGAACAAGCGCTCCTTTCTGTAAAGGATGGAGCGTTCAATAAGTGAACTGACTCACACAATTGTTATGCGTTCACAATTTGGGTGTGAGCTGAGAAACTTGCCGTGCCAACTGGATCAGGGAATCAGCCAGCGCCTGGGGAGTGGTGGTTTGCGTATCGGGAGGCAGAACCGTTTTGCGCTTGACCAGGGTGACGGGCAGCAGTTGGTTACCCACGGTTGATTCGCCACGTGGGAGTTGCAGCAGCCTGTCGACGCTGGTTTCACCCAGTAACGGAAAATCCTGCCTGATGGTGGTCAGCGGTGGGATGTAACAGGCGCTGTCTTCGGTGTCATCGTAGCCAATTACCGATATATCCACGGCGACCCGCAGACCGAACTCGCTGATTGCCCGCATCGCGCCCAGCGCCATTTGATCGTTAGCGACCAGCATGGCGGTAGGGAGGTTACCGTTATTCAGCATGTGCATCGTTTGCTGAAAACCAGACATCGCGCTCCAGTCGCCTTCCAGCTCCGCTACGGGTTGTAGCTGGTAATGTGCCAGATACTTGTGCCAGCCCGCATGCCGAAGCCTTGCCGAAACGGAGGTGTGCGGCCCGCTCAGCAGGGCGATCCGTTGATGTCCGTGCTGCACCAGATGTTCAACGCCAAGACGCGCGCCGTCGTCATGAGAGAAAATCACGCTGTTAATTGGCGTCAGGTCAGAGACATCGAGAAACAGCACCGGCACCGTACCGCAGGCAGCGGCCACGGCAATGGCATCTTCTTCATCCAGCGGATAGTTGATGATAAGCCCGGTTACGCGTTGAGAAAGCAGATTGTGGACCGCGGCTTTACAGGACTCAACGCCGCTGCGCTCGACCATGGCGATCACCACGCTGGCACCGGACTGGTCGGCGCGGGATTTTATGGCAGCAACGATTTGTGAGGGGGCATGCAGGGCAAGGTTTGCTGTCACAACGCCAATCAGTGGCGTCTGTTTGCCAGCCAACTGCTGTGCAACGCGGTTAGGAATGTAATTGAGTTCCGCCATCGCGGCCTCAACTTTCTGTCGGGTTTTTGCGGAAACGTGGCTGGCCTGGTTCACGACGCGAGAGACGGTCTGGTAAGAGACGCCTGCATGGTCTGCCACATCGTATAGCGTTACCGGTTTCACGTTTATCACCCCTGTAATGACGTTATCTGTGCGCTATGATGCCACAGCGGGACGGTTTTGGGGTATTTGCGCATGGGTTCTGCGAGGCGCATTCCAGGGTTTGAGGATAGCGTGCTGAAGGATTTATCGCCGTTATACCTAACAGAAGAAAAAAGTGAGGACATTGTGAGCGATTCTGCGGCAAAAAATATTCTGTCCATCTACCGACGCCATGCGGATGCTTTTGCCAGCCAGCGCTCGCGCACCTTGTTCGAGAAACGCTGGCTCGATAAATTTATTTCCGTGATGGGCGGGCAGGGCAGCATTGTGGATATTGGCTGCGGCAACGGCCAGCCGATCGCCGGTTATTTTATCCAGCAGGGTTTTCAGCTTACCGGCGTTGATGGTTCCCCGGCGATGCTGGCGCGGGCCCGAAACACTTTTCCCGCACAGCGCTGGCTGGAACAGGATATGCGCGAGCTGGCACTCAATGAGACTTTCGATGGTCTGATCGCCTGGGACAGCTTTTTCCATTTAACTCAGCAGGACCAGCAAAAGATGTTCCCGATTTTTGACCGCCTCAGCCATCCCGGCAGCGCGCTGATGTTCACCAGCGGTACGGACAACGGTATCGCGATGGGGCAATTTGAAGGTGAGCCGCTGTTTCACGCCAGCCTCGCCCCGGATGAATACCGGGCACTGCTGTCAGCACACGGTTTTGCGGTGGTCGAGATGGTGATGGAAGATCCGCACTGCGCCGGGCACACCATCTGGCTGGCGCAAAAAAGAAGCTAATCACCGCGAAAGGTTTTACGCCATTCAGCCGGGCTAACGCCAAAGTGGGATTTAAAATGCTGGCGCCAGGTGACGGGCGACTGAAAACCAACCTGTTCGGCGATGCGTTCAACGGGTAACTGGCTGGACTCCAGCAACGTCTGGCTACGGCGCAGGCGCTCGGCAATCAACCATTCGGCCACGCTTGACCCTGTGGCCTTCATAAAATGACGGGTGAGGGTGCGACGACTCATCATCACCCGTTGCGCCAGCTCGTCGAGATTATGCGGTTCATGGAGATGCTGGCGCAAATAGTCGAGCAGGACGTTGATGCGCTGATCTTTGGTATTTTTCGCCACCGGTTGCTCGATAAACTGTGCCTGGCCGCCCTCGCGATGTGGCGGCACAATCATCCGTCGGGCAATCTGATTCGCCACCGTGCTGCCAAAACGCTGGCGGATGACGTACAGGCAGCAATCCAGCGCGGCGGCGGTGCCTGCCGAGGTAATAATACCGTCGTCATCCACATACAGCGCGTTGATATCCAGATGAGCGGCCGGAAAGCAGGCCTGAAAATCCTGCTCGAACTCCCAGTGCGTAGCCGCCCGTTTGCCATCCAGCAGACCGGCGTAGCCGAGGACAAACGCACCCAGGCATAATCCAACAATCTGCGCGCCGTTTTGTCGCGCACGATTGAGCGCATCAAGCAGGCTTTGTGGTGGCCGATGTGCTGTGGTGCCCCACCAGGGGATCACCACAATATCGGCGGCCTCCACCGCTTCATAGCCGTAGGCTGCGTTGATGGAGAAGCCATCCTGCGAGGAAACGATGCCCGGCTGTTCGGCGCACAGTTGCACCTCAAAACGCTTTTTCGCCGCCACTTTGTCACTGAAAATAATGCACGGCACCGAGAAGTGGAACGGGCTGAAATCTTCCACGGCAACAATGGCGACGTTAAGCGGTTGCATACGAGTCCTCTGTGGATTTTAAAACGTCAGGGTTTCGCCATCTTCCGGCACGTTAACAAATTGCGCAATCTGGTTGTCGCAGGCGTACTCTTTCAAGGCCGCGCGGGTCAGCAGACAGTGGTTAATCGCCTCCATGTGGGTCGCCACAATTTGTGCTTCGGGCAGCGTGAAGTGGGTTTTTAGCACATCTTCCGCGCCCATGATAATTGGGCCAAACCCGATAACGTGGGCAAAGCCTGCATTCACAATGACCACGCCTGGCTGGAAAGTCCGCATGTTGGTTTCCACCTCGTCGCGCCAGATGGTGTCCCCGACCAGATACAGCGTTTTTTCCGCCGGATGCTGGAAGATAACTCCGCAGGCATCACCCAGACGCTCAGCCATTTGCGGGATGGCGTAAGTGCGATCCGAACCGTGCTGGCCGCCGGTTTTACGCAGGGTGATATCACCAAGCGCAGTGTTTTGCGTCAGTACGGTCAGTTGCGTGAAACCTTGTTCCCGCAGTACCTGCGCATCGCGATCGTTTTGCACATAAATCGGTTTGTCTTTCGGTACGACACGAGCCGCGGCTTCATCCCAGTGGTCTTCATGCAGATGGGTCACGATCAGCGCATCAACGTTGAGCAGGGTGTCGATATCGACAGGCAGATCAACGGTCGGGTTGCGGATCTCGGCGCGTGCCGTACCGGCAAAGCCCGGATAAGTACCTTTTGCCGCCAGCATAGGGTCGATCAGAAAGGTTTTGCCACCAAAGGTGATGTGCTGTGTGGCGTTACGGATTTGCGTGATGTTCATGGTGTTTGCTCCACGTGTTGGGTCAGTGGTGTCATCGTAGAGTGTTGTCCAGAAGATGAATGTGGGCAAATGGGCGACTAGCGATGAGATTGGGCCAACTGCAGATGACAGATATCAATTATGTAATTAAAGTAATTTAATATTCCCTTTGTGGCTCGTTATTTAATTCGCAGCCATTATATCGAACTGAATAAGAATGCTGTTATTTAAATACGGAAAGATTTATTAAATACGAAGTGGCGCCAGAAAACATTATTGATATATGTAAATCATAGTGGCCAATAAAACAGATCGCGAACCATGAAATAAGAATGCTATCATTCACATCAGACGCGGCAGGCAACTGCTGGCACACGCATTTACCCCGGAGCAACTGATGAACAACGACATTCCGCTAAAATATTATGATATCGCCGACGAGTACGCGACCGAGGCCGCAAAGCCGGTGAGCGACACAGAACGTGACGCGCTGGCGCACTACTTCCAGCAGTTGATCACCCGTTTGATGAACAACGAAGAGATCAGCGAAGAAGCACAGCAGGAGATGGCAACCGTGGCAGGTGTCGACGCTCAGCGTATCGATGATATCGCGGAGTTCCTCAATCGTTGGGGTAACGAGTAGCCAAAGACATGGCCTGTGTTTTACACTGCGCGCAAATTGAGTAGGTATACTCTACGAGTAATAGGTTTAATCAGGCGGAAACAGCAATGAACGGAACAATCACAACGTGGTTTAAAGATAAAGGCTTTGGATTTATCAAAGATGAAAACGGCGACAACCGCTATTTTCATGTGATTAAGGTTGCTAATCCTGAGCTGATCAAGAAAGACGCGGCGGTGACTTTTGAGCCCACCACCAACAACAAAGGCTTGTCTGCCTACGCGGTAAAAGTCATACCAGACAGCAAGTACATCTATATTGCAGGCGAGCGTCTGAAGCTCACCTCGATCAAGTCATTCCTGGTCTACAGCGAAGAAGTCCCTGTAGAGACCCGTATCGACAAAGAAAATGCTGTGCTGTCTGTCGGCGTGCTGATGAACAGCATCCGACCGAAATCAGATGTCAAGCCTGGTGAAATGCGCACACTGAAAAAGCTGGCTATTACCACCTTCCAGGGCACGACACTGATCTTCTCGGAAGATGAAATCGACATCGATGCGACGGTGAAACTGCTTAAAGTCTGAAACCCTTCGGACTGAATAAAAACCGGAACGCTGCTCTTTTCAGGGGCGGGTTTCGGTTTTTTTTGGATGTGGTATCGATTTTATAAGTACATGATTTTTTTTTAATTTACTTCTGGTAGAAATTAAAAGCTGCGAAGTTGTTTAGGTGTCATCAGGTCCCAAACGACACTTGCATAATAATAATTATCTTATGATTGTATTTTTGTGTTGAATATGTGATGGTATTATAATATCAAGAAAGTTTTTATATGTTCTGTTAGTGAATTATATATATTGCCAATGAAATAGTTATCTTTAACTATTCATTGTACAATTGTTAATGTATTGGGGTATAATAGATTGTTCAATAATATAAATCGTTCTTAAAAACAACCATGAGTGATTTTAATGAAAGATAAAATGGGAGTCCTAGCTTTTATCTCTTTGATAGTTACTGTGTTAGGAGTAATACTTCCCATCGCATGGGATTATTATACTGGACAGAAGGGCGTATCTCTGACGTTAATGTCACATAGTCAACTGATTTCAACTAGTGCAGGTGTAGATGGAATCAATATAACATATAATGGAAAAAAGTTAACGTCATTGTCAAAAATGATATTTTTACTTGAGAATACAGGTAATAAACCAATACTTAAATCTGATGTTGTTACTCCTGTAAGAATTACAGTTCCTAAAGATAGTAATATTCTCGATGCTATTGTTGATTCTAAATACCCAGATAACCTTGATACGTTATTAATATTTAAAGAGAGAGATCTTGATGTCGACTTTTCTTTGTTGAATCCTGGTGATAAAATTTATATTAGCTTGCTTTTAGACTCTCTAAAAAGTGATTTTGTAGCAACCGCAAGAATCGCAGGGGTTAATGAGTTAAATGTTAATGATTCACCTCCCAAGACTTGGACTATCTGGGATTTAGTTTGGTTTTTGGTTGGTTTCTTATCACTGCTTTTGATCATCGTCTCATTTATAGGTTTTGCCTCTTACCCTAAAGAATTTAGGACAAAAAGAGCTATTAAGAATGGCAATCTAATCGTTCCTGATTTTGTTTCTTATAAAGAGGCTCATGATTGGGTAGTTAATACAACATCATTTATAACTAGTAGTGAGAGAAAAACAATAATTAATTCATTGAGGTTCTTTGAGGAGAGTAATGCTAAAGTTGATAAGGATAGCATATTAAAGATGATTAGTGATGCAGTTCACGATAGTACAAATAACTTGGTTGTAGCATTAATTGTTTTTGCGGTTGGTGTATTTGGATTATATTATTCCCTTAGCTCCATGGGATTCATCTAAAAAAATTGCTAAGTCAATAAATGGGATGTCTTCACGAATCCCAGTAAGTTTATCTTAGTTAAATAAATTTTTTGACGAAGATAATAATCACATGATAATGGATTATGATAATCTTCTTATTTTTTATATCTATCCTTCTCAGAAGGATGCTGAATTCAGTCAACTTCTAACCATCGCCAATAACTGTGATCCATCTCACCTCCCGGCAACCAAAATCTCCTGCGACTCGACGCCGTCCTCTATTTGTTTTGCCACCTTTTGTAAGGCCGGAAGATGCTTTTCCGCAGCCTGTTCGATGGTCATGGCGCTGGCCATATACACCAGATTCAGGCAGCCGATCACCCGCTGTTTGCTGCGGATGGGGACGGCGATAGAAGCGATTTTCTCTTCCTGATCCCAACCGCGAAAGTTCTGACCAAAACCGTCTTTTCGCGCGCGGGACAAAATGGCATTGAGCTTCAGCGGTTCGCGCGCAAGCTGAAACTCTTCTCCCGGTCGGGAGGCCAGCATTTCAATCAGTTCCTGCCGTTCATTCTCCGGACAAAATGCCAGCCAGGTCAGGCCGGATGCGGTTTTCAGCAGTGGCAAACGACGCCCTACCATCGCCCGGTGAAACGACAGGCGGCTGAAACGGTGGGTGGTTTCACGTACCACCATCGCGTCCACATCCAGCGTGGAAACGTCGGTCGGCCAGATGACCTCGCGCAGCAAATCCCCCAGCAGCGGGGCGGCGAGTGCAGAAATCCACTGCTCGTCACGAAACCCCTCGCTGAGCTGGCGGACTTTAATGGTTAAGCGAAAGCTGTCATCGGACAGGCTGCGCCGGACGTAACCCTCATCCAGCAGGGTTTCCAGCAGCCGTCTGACCGTGGTGCGATGCAGGCCGCTTAACTCAGCAAGTAAGCCAACACTGGCCCCACCATCGAGCCGGTTTAACATATTTAATAACATTAATCCGCGCGTTAATCCGCGTACGGTTTTGTACTCAGTGCTCTCGTCATTTTTCATATTCATTGACAAATCTACAGGTAAAACAACGTTGTGCACTTAGTGCACATCCTGGCATGTTTTGATTGTAGCGCAAAAACTCGCTTCTATACTGACCGCACAACAAAAAATTATTCACATATTTTTAACAAAACAGATTGCGCCTCACCAGGGTCTGCAATTGCGTTTTGTCCGAGTCGTGAGGTTCTGAAATGACAACAAAAAACCCGGATATCCAACCCGCTGTGCAGCATACCGCGCAGGTGGCGATTGCCGGCGCTGGTCCGGTAGGGCTGATGATGGCCAACTATCTTGGCCAGATGGGCATTGAGGTGTTGGTAGTGGAGAAGCTCGACACGCTGATCGACTATCCTCGCGCCATCGGCATTGACGATGAAGCGCTGCGCACTATGCAGTCTGTGGGGCTGGTCGAGAACGTTTTGCCGCACACCACGCCGTGGCACGCGATGCGCTTTCTCACCCCGAAAGGCCGCTGTTTTGCTGATATCCAGCCGATGACCGACGAATTTGGCTGGTCGCGCCGCAATGCGTTTATTCAGCCGCAGGTGGACGCGGTGATGTTGGAAGGGTTGTCGCGTTTTCCCAACGTGCGCTGCCTGTTCTCCCGCGAACTGGAGGCCTTCAGCCAGCAAAACGGCGAAGTGACGCTAAATCTGAAAGCGCCGGACGATCAACGTGAAACGGTGAAGGCCCAGTGGCTGGTGGCCTGTGACGGCGGTGGCAGCAACGTCAGACGCTCGCTGAACGTGCCGTTTGAAGGTAAAACCGCGCCGAATCAGTGGATTGTAGTGGATATCGCCAACGATCCGCTCAGCACGCCGCATGTGTATCTGTGCTGCGATCCGGTGCGCCCGTACGTCTCCGCCGCACTGCCGCACGCGGTGCGCCGTTTCGAATTTATGGTGATGCCGGGGGAAACTGAAGCGCAGCTTAGCGAGCCGCAGAATATGCGTCAGCTCTTGAGCAAAGTGCTGCCGAACCCGGACAACGTCGAGCTGATCCGCCAGCGCGTGTATACCCATAATGCTCGTCTGGCCGAACGTTTTCGTATTGACCGCGTGCTGCTGGCGGGCGATGCGGCGCACATTATGCCGGTCTGGCAGGGTCAGGGATACAACAGCGGCATGCGCGATGCTTTCAACCTGGCATGGAAACTGGCGCTGGTGATTAACGGTAAAGCCGGCGATGCGCTATTGAATACCTATCAGCAGGAACGTCGCGACCACGCCCAAGCGATGATCGACCTCTCTGTGACCGCAGGCAACGTACTTGCACCGCCCAAACGCTGGCATGGTGCGGTGCGCGATGGGGTTTCCTGGCTGCTGAACTATATTCCGCCGGTCAAACGCTACTTCCTTGAAATGCGCTTTAAGCCGATGCCGCAGTACCACGCCGGGGCGCTGGTGCGTGAAGGCAACGCGAAAACTTCACCGGTCGGCAAGATGTTTATCCAGCCGAAGGTTACGTTGGAATCGGGCGAAGTGACGTTGCTCGACAACGTCATCGGACCGAATTTCGCGGTGATTGGCTGGGGCTGTAACCCGCTATGGGGCATGAGCGAGGCGCAGATCCAACAGTGGCAGGCGCTGGGGACGTGTTTTATCCAGGTCGTGCCGGAGACGCAGATACATACCGATCAGGATAACCACGATGGCGTTACCCGCATTGGCGATACACAAAACCGCCTGCGCGCGTGGTTTGCCCAGCACAACGCCGCGCTGGTAGTCATGCGCCCGGACCGCTTCGTGGCCGCCATCGCCATTCCGCAAACCCTGGGCAGCACCCTGAATAAACTGGCGTCGGTGATGACGCTCACTCGCGCTACTGCCGACATTCCTGTTGAAAAGGTTGCCTGATATGCACGCTTATCTTCACTGTCTTTCCCATTCGCCGCTGGTGGGCTATGTCGACCCGGCACAGGCTGTGCTCGACGAGGTTAACGGCGTGATCGCTAGCGCTCGGGCACGTATTGCGGCGTTCGAACCTGAACTGGTCGTGCTGTTTGCCCCCGATCACTACAACGGATTTTTCTACGACGTGATGCCGCCGTTCTGTTTAGGCGTTGGCGCTACGGCGATCGGCGATTTTGGTAGCGCGGCGGGGGAATTGCCGGTTCCGACAGATCTGGCTGAAGCCTGCGCCCACGCGGTAATGAAAAGCGGTATCGATCTCGCCGTGTCCTACAACATGCAGGTCGATCATGGCTTCGCGCAGCCGCTGGAGTTTTTGCTCGGCGGCCTGGATAAGGTGCCGGTGCTGCCAGTGTTTATTAACGGCGTCGCCGCGCCGCTGCCGGGCTTTCAGCGCACCCGCATGCTCGGTGAAGCGATTGGCCGTTTCGCCAGCTCGCTGAATAAGCGCGTGCTGTTTTTAGGCTCCGGTGGTCTGTCGCATCAGCCGCCGGTACCGGAACTGGCGAAGGCCGATGCCCATATGCGCGACCGCCTGCTCGGTAGCGGCAAACAGTTGCCTGAAAACGAGCGTGAGCTGCGCCAGCAGCGGGTGATCAGCGCCGCCGAGAAGTTTGTGGTCGATCAAAACACGCTGCACCCGCTTAACCCCGTCTGGGATAACCGTTTTATGACGCTGCTTGAGCAGGGGCGTTTGCAGGAGCTGGACGCGGTCAGTAACGAAGAGTTGTCCGCGATGGCGGGCAAATCAACGCACGAAGTTAAAACCTGGGTTGCCGCCTTTGCCGCCATTTCTGCCTTTGGCAACTGGCGCAGCGAAGGCCGTTATTACCGCCCGATCCCGGAGTGGATCGCCGGATTCGGCTCCCTGAGCGCCACTACGCAGAACTAAATATGCAGGAGAACATCATGACTTACCAATCGCAAACCGAAGCCGCTACCAGTCGTTTTCTGGAGGTGCAGGAAGCAGGCGAAACCCTACGCGTGCATTTCAATGACTGTGGGCAGGGCGAAGAGACCGTCGTGCTGCTGCACGGATCCGGTCCTGGCGCGACGGGCTGGGCAAACTTCAGCCGAAATATCGATCCGCTGGTACAGGCCGGATACCGGGTGATCCTGTTGGATTGTCCTGGCTGGGGCAAAAGCGATGGGATCGTTAACCGCGGTTCGCGATCCGATCTCAACGCTCGAATCCTGAAAAGCGTGGTCGATCAGTTGGATATTCAAACAGTCCACCTGCTGGGTAACTCGATGGGCGGTCACAGTGCTGTGGCGTTTACCCTGAGCTGGCCGGAGCGCGTGGGCAAACTGGTATTAATGGGCGGCGGAACGGGCGGCATGAGCCTGTTTACTCCGATGCCGACCGAAGGTATCAAGCGCCTGAATCAGCTGTATCGTGAGCCGACCATCGAGAACCTGAAGCTGATGATGGAGATCTTTGTCTTCGACACCAGCGACCTGACCGAGGCGCTGTTCGAAGCGCGTTTGAACAACATGCTGTCGCGCCGCGATCACCTGGAAAACTTTGTCCAGAGTCTGGAGGCCAACCCGAAACAGTTCCCGGATTTCAGCCCGCGTCTGGGGGAAATCAAAGCCCAGACCCTGATTGTCTGGGGACGCAATGACCGCTTTGTGCCGATGGATGCCGGTCTGCGCCTGCTCTCCGGAATTGCCGGTTCTGAGCTGCATATCTACCGCGACTGCGGGCACTGGGCGCAGTGGGAGCATGCGGATGCCTTTAACCAGCTGGTGCTGAATTTCCTCACACGCCCTTAAGGAACAGATATGACGAATCGTAATCTTGAGCAGCTAGCCGCCGATTTACGTCAGGCTGAAGAAAAAGGGGAAGCCATCGCCCCACTGCGTGAATTGATTGGTGTGGATAACGCCGAAGCGGCCTACGCCATTCAGCGCATCAACGTGCAGTACGACGTGGCGCGCGGGCGTCGCGTGGTCGGGCGCAAAGTGGGGCTGACGCACCCGAAAGTGCAGCAACAGCTGGGTGTCGATCAACCGGACTTCGGTACGCTGTTTGCTGATATGTGTTATGGCGATAACGAAACCATCCCGTTTTCCCGTGTGCTGCAACCGCGTATTGAAGCCGAAATTGCGCTGGTGCTGAACCGCGATCTGCCCAATACCGACACCACTTTTGACGAGCTTTACAACGCCATAGAGTGGGTACTTCCCGCGCTGGAAGTGGTCGGCAGCCGTATCCGCGACTGGTCGATCAAATTTGTTGATACCGTGGCGGATAACGCCTCCTGTGGCGTGTATGTGGTCGGCGGTCCGGCCCAGCGTCCGGCAGGATTAGATCTGAAAAACTGCGCGATGAAAATGACGCGCAACAACGAAGAGGTCTCCAGCGGGCGCGGCAGCGAATGCCTGGGACATCCGATCAACGCCGCCGTCTGGCTGGCGCGCAAAATGGCCAGCCTCGGCGAGCCGCTGCGTGCCGGAGACATTATTCTCACCGGAGCGTTAGGCCCGATGGTGGCGGTGAATGCGGGCGATTGTTTTGAAGCCCATATCGACGGTATTGGTTCAGTCGCCGCCACCTTTTCAGCGGCGGTTACAAAAGGAAGTCAGTCATGAGTAAGCGTAAAGTCGCCATTATCGGCTCCGGCAACATCGGTACCGATTTGATGATAAAAATTCTGCGTCACGGCGTGCATCTGGAAATGGCGGTGATGGTCGGTATCGATCCAGAATCTGATGGCCTGGCGCGTGCCCGACGCATGGGCGTTGCCACCACCCATGAAGGGGTGACAGGGCTTATCGCCATGCCGGAATTCGCCGATATCGACATCGTGTTTGACGCCACCAGCGCAGGCGCGCATGTGAAGAACGATGCCGCGCTACGTGCCGTTAAACCAGGCATCCGCCTGATCGATCTGACGCCCGCGGCAATCGGTCCTTACTGCGTGCCGGTGGTGAATCTGGCAGCCAACGTTGATCAGCAGAACGTCAATATGGTGACCTGCGGCGGACAGGCAACCATCCCAATGGTGGCGGCAGTTTCTCGCGTGGCAAAAGTCCATTACGCCGAGATTATCGCCTCGATCGCCAGTAAATCGGCGGGGCCGGGTACCCGCGCCAATATCGACGAGTTTACCGAAACTACCTCGAAGGCGATTGAAGTGGTCGGCGGCGCGGCAAAAGGCAAAGCCATTATTGTCCTTAACCCGGCCGAGCCGCCGCTGATGATGCGTGACACGGTGTATGTGCTGAGCGAAGCGGCCTCTGAGGTTGAAGTTGAAGCGTCTATTAATGAGATGGCGGCGGCGGTGCAGGCCTACGTGCCGGGCTATCGCCTGAAACAGCGTGTCCAGTTTGAAGTCATCCCGGAAGATAAACCGGTGAATCTGCCGGGTATCGGCCAGTTCTCTGGGCTGAAAACTGCGGTGTATCTGGAAGTGGAAGGCGCGGCGCACTATTTACCAGCCTACGCGGGCAACCTCGACATTATGACCTCCAGCGCGCTGGCGACCGCTGAGAAGATGGCGCAGTCCCTCGCTCGTCAGGCAGGAGAAGCAGCATGAACAGTAAAAAACTCTATATCTCTGACGTGACCCTGCGCGACGGTATGCACGCTATTCGTCATCAATATTCGCTGGAGAATGTGCGCCAGATAGCCAAAGCGCTGGACGACGCACGGGTTGATTCTATTGAAGTGGCCCACGGCGACGGTTTACAAGGTTCCAGCTTTAACTACGGCTTTGGTGCGCACAGCGACCTGGAGTGGATTGAAGCGGCGGCGGACGTGGTGAAGCATGCCAAAATTGCCACGCTGTTGCTGCCGGGTATCGGCACTATTCATGACCTGAAAAATGCATATCAGGCCGGCGCACGGGTAGTGCGCGTGGCGACCCACTGCACTGAAGCAGACGTGTCGGCCCAGTATATTCAGTATGCGCGTGAGCTTGGCATGGATACCGTCGGCTTTCTGATGATGAGCCATATGACCACACCGGAGAACCTGGCACAGCAGGCGAAGCTGATGGAGAACTACGGCGCGACCTGTATTTATGTGGTCGATTCCGGCGGCGCAATGAACATGAGCGATATTCGCGCCCGCTTCCGCGCACTGAGAGCGGTGCTGAAGCCGGAGACGGAAACCGGAATGCATGCGCATCACAACCTGAGTCTTGGCGTGGCGAACTCCATTGCCGCGGTAGAAGAGGGGTGTGACCGTATCGACGCTAGCCTGGCCGGGATGGGCGCAGGCGCGGGCAACGCGCCATTGGAAGTGTTTATCGCCGCTGCGGAAAAACTCGGCTGGCAGCATGGAACCGATCTCTACGCACTGATGGACGCCGCCGACGATTTAGTGCGTCCACTACAAGACCGCCCGGTGCGGGTGGATCGTGAAACGCTGGCGCTGGGCTATGCCGGGGTGTACTCCAGCTTCCTGCGTCATTGCGAAGTGGCGGCAGCACGCTATGGCCTGAGCGCAGTAGATATTCTGGTGGAACTGGGCAAACGTCGGATGGTGGGCGGCCAGGAAGATATGATCGTCGACGTGGCGCTGGACCTGCGCAACCGCAAATAAAAAATGATTACGCGGCTGGCAACGTATCAGCCGCGATTCACCTGCATCGTGACCTCAGAGGGACATCTTATGACGACCCGTACCTCCGCATCTTACCGCCTGACGTTGACCGTTGGGCTTTGCTTTTTAGTTGCCCTGATGGAAGGGCTGGATTTACAGGCCGCCGGTATCGCTGCCGTCGGTATCGCCCACGCGTTTGCGCTGGATAAAATGCAGATGGGCTGGATCTTCAGCGCAGGCATTCTCGGGCTACTGCCCGGCGCGTTGGTGGGTGGCATGCTGGCTGACCGCTATGGCCGCAAGCGCATTCTCATTGCCTCTGTGGCGCTGTTCGGCCTGTTCTCGCTGGTGACGGCGATTTCCTGGGATTTCTCATCGCTGGTGTTTGCCCGTCTGATGACCGGTGTCGGGCTGGGCGCGGCGTTGCCGAACCTGATCGCGCTGACCTCCGAGGCGGCGGGCCCGCGTTTTCGCGGTACGGCGGTGAGTCTGATGTACTGTGGTGTGCCGATTGGTGCGGCGCTGGCGGCAGCGCTCGGGTTTAGCGGTCTGGCCTCCGCCTGGCAAACGGTGTTTTGGGTAGGCGGGGTGATCCCGCTGCTGCTGGTGCCGCTGTTGATGCGCTGGCTGCCGGAATCACAGGTTTATACCCAACAAACGCAAGTGGCCGTCGCACCGCTGCGGGCCCTGTTTTCGCCAGCGACGGCGAGTGCCACGCTGCTGCTGTGGTTGTGCTATTTCTTCACCCTGCTGGTGGTGTATATGCTGATCAACTGGCTGCCAATGCTGCTGGTGGAGCAGGGCTTTCGGCCATCGCAGGCGGCAGGCGTAATGTTTGTTCTGCAAATTGGCGCGGCCAGCGGCACGTTAATTCTCGGGGCGTTAATGGATAAACTGCGCCCGGTGGTGATGTCGCTGCTGATCTACACTGGGATGTTGGCTTCACTGCTGGCGCTGGGTACGGTGTCGTCATTGAGCGGCATGCTAATGGCGGGATTTGTGGCGGGGATGTTCGCCACCGGCGGGCAAAGCGTGTTGTATGCGCTGGCGCCGCTGTTTTACAGCACGCAGATCCGCGCCACAGGCGTGGGAACCGCCGTCGCAGTCGGGCGTCTGGGGGCGATGAGCGGTCCGCTGCTGGCAGGGAAAATGTTAGCGCTCGGTACCGGAACGGTAGGGGTGATGGCGGCTTCTGCGCCGGGCATTTTGCTGGCAGGCCTGGCGGTATTTATTCTGATGAGCCGCAAATCGCAGATGCCGTTCCCGGTCAGCGGTGCTTAAGCACTCATCCGGTTGTGGGAGTGGGGAGATTTGATTCCCACTTCCGGGTGAACGCCGTCAGTCAACTGTGTTGCCAAAGTTTAGATAAAACATGGCAACGGAGGCGTTATGAGCTGGCGGCCCTTTTTGTATCTGATTATTAATCCCCACCCGCTATTAAGCGCCCGGCGCGGTCATCTGCGTCTGGTGCAGGGTTGACTTTGCATTCTGTTAACAAACACGGTATAACAAACCTTCTTTGGATGTTTAGATGTCCATACGTTTAGAAGGTTATATGCAAACAACACAACAAAATGCGCCACTGAAGCGCACAATGAAAACGCGTCACCTGATTATGCTTTCCTTGGGTGGCGTGATTGGCACAGGGTTATTCTTCAATACCGGGTACATCATTTCCACCACCGGAGCTGCGGGAACGCTACTGGCCTATCTGATTGGCGCGCTGGTGGTCTGGCTGGTCATGCAGTGTCTGGGCGAGCTGTCGGTCGCGATGCCGGAGACCGGGGCGTTTCACGTTTATGCCGCGCGCTATCTTGGTCCGGCTACCGGGTATACCGTGGCCTGGCTCTACTGGCTGACCTGGACCGTGGCGCTGGGTTCGAGCTTTACCGCCGCTGGATTCTGTATGCAGTACTGGTTTCCACAGGTGCCGGTATGGGTCTGGTGCGTGGTGTTCTGCGCGATTATTTTTGGTCTGAATGTTATCTCCACGCGCTTTTTTGCCGAAGGGGAGTTCTGGTTCTCGCTGGTCAAAGTGGTCACTATCATCGCCTTTATCATCCTCGGTGGGGCGGCGATTTTCGGCTTTATTCCGATGCAGGATGGCTCGCCCGCACCGGGGCTGAGTAATATCACGGCGGAAGGCTGGTTCCCGCACGGTGGCTTACCGATCCTGATGACTATGGTGGCAGTGAACTTTGCTTTTTCGGGGACCGAGCTTATCGGCATTGCCGCCGGTGAAACGGAAAACCCGCGCAAGGTTATCCCCGTGGCGATTCGTACCACCATTGCGCGGCTGATTATTTTCTTCATTGGCACCGTGTTTGTGCTGGCGGCGCTGATCCCGATGCAGCAGGCGGGCGTGGAGAAAAGCCCGTTTGTGCTGGTATTTGAGAAAGTAGGGATCCCGTACGCCGCTGATATTTTTAACTTCGTGATCCTGACAGCTATTCTTTCTGCAGCGAACTCCGGTTTGTATGCTTCCGGGCGCATGCTGTGGTCGCTGTCGAATGAACGTACGCTACCTGCCTGTTTTGCGCGAGTAACGAAAAACGGTGTACCGCTGACGGCGCTGTCGGTCAGTATGCTCGGTGGTGTGCTGGCGCTATTTTCCAGCGTGGTGGCCCCGGACACGGTATTTGTTGCGCTGTCGGCAATCTCCGGGTTTGCGGTGGTGGCGGTGTGGCTGAGCATCTGTGCCTCGCATTTTGTTTTTCGTCGCCGTCATCTGCAACAAGGTAAGGCATTGAGTGAATTACATTATCGCGCGCCGTGGTATCCGCTGGTGCCGGTATTAGGTTTTGTGCTGTGCCTGGTGGCCTGTGTAGGGCTGGCATTCGATCCAGCGCAGAGAATTGCGTTGTGGTGCGGGTTACCGTTTGTTGCGTTGTGCTATGGTGCTTATTTCCTTACTCAACCCCGAAACGCAAAACAGGAGCCAGAACATGTCGCAGAATAATCCGTTACGCGCTCTCCTTGATAAACAGGATATCCTGCTGCTGGATGGCGCGATGGCGACGGAGCTGGAAGCGCGAGGGTGTAACTTAGCCGACAGCCTGTGGTCAGCCAAAGTGCTGGTAGAAAACCCGGAGCTTATCCGCGAAGTGCATCTTGATTACTATCGGGCGGGGGCGCAATGCGCGATCACTGCCAGCTATCAGGCGACGCCGGCGGGCTTCGCCGCGCGAGGTCTGGATGAAGCTCAGTCGAAAGCGCTGATTGGCAAAAGCGTGGAGCAGGCGCGTAAAGCCCGTGAAGCGTATCTGGCAGAGAACCCGCAGGCAGGAACGCTGCTGGTGGCGGGATCCGTTGGGCCTTACGGCGCGTATCTGGCGGATGGCTCTGAATACCGTGGCGATTATCATTGTAGCGTTGAGGCGTTCCAGGCGTTTCATCGCCCGCGCGTGGAAGCCTTGCTGGATGCCGGGGCCGATCTGCTGGCCTGCGAAACCCTGCCGAATTTTGCCGAGATTGAGGCGTTGGCTGAGCTGTTGACCGCATATCCGCGTGCGCGGGCGTGGTTCTCATTTACCCTGTGCGACAGCGAGCACCTGAGCGACGGTACGCCGCTGCGTGACGTGGTTGCGTTGCTGGCGGGTTATCCGCAGGTGGTGGCGCTAGGCATTAACTGCATTGCGCTGGAAAACACCACCGCTGCGTTGCAGCATTTACACGGTTTAACGGCGCTGCCGCTGGTGGTGTATCCGAACTCGGGCGAGCAGTACGATGCGGTGAGCAAAACCTGGCATCATCACGGTGAGCATTGCGCGCAACTGGCGGATTATCTGCCGCAGTGGCAGGCCGCTGGCGCACGGTTAATTGGCGGGTGCTGTCGCACCACGCCTGCGGATATCGCCGCGCTAAAAGCGCGAAGCTGAGAGTTTATCGAGCCTACTTCGTTCATTGTAGGCCTGATAAGCGCAGCGCATCAGGCATTGCCGGATGGCGGCACAAGCGCCTTATCCGGCTTACAAAGCCACAAAACGTTATGCCGCATCCGCCAGAACAAACATGCCGTACGGATGGATTTCGAGATAATACTGTTCGCCGACGTCCGGTTGCAGGCGCGTAGCGTTGACCTGCAATAAAATCTCCTGCCCGTGCCATTCCACCGTCACTTCATACTGCGGCCCCATATAGGCGACGTGGCGGATCACGCAGCGCTGGCTCTCCTCGCCGCGATCGCTGAGCGTGATCGCTTCCGGGCGCACACCGACCATCCCTTCGCCCTGCGTACCAAAGTGCAGCGGACGCGGCAGATGATAGCCGTAGATATCAACGTATCTGTCGCTGAAGGTAGCCGGGAACAGGTTGGCATCGCCCATAAAGCTCGCCATAAAGCGGGAGGCGGGCTGGCGGTAAAGATCCTGCGGTGAGCCGATCTGCATGATGTGTCCCTTGTTCATCACCAGCACGGTATCAGAAACCGCAAAGGCTTCGCTCTGATCGTGGGTGACGTACAGCGAGGTGATATCAAATTGCTTTTGCAGCTCGCGGATCTTGTCGCGCATGCTGCGACGCAGGTTGGCGTCGAGGTTACTCAACGGCTCATCAAACAGCAGCACTTTCGGCTTGAGGATTAGCGCGCGGGCCAGCGCCACGCGCTGCTGCTGACCGCCGGAGATCTGGTCGACAAAGCGGTCTTCGAATCCTTCCAGATCCACCATCGCCAGCGCCTCTTTGACGCGGGCTTTCAGCTCTGCGCGCGGTACGCCGAGCATTTTCAGGCCATAACCGACGTTCTCTCCCAGCGACATATGCGGGAACAGGGCATAGGACTGAAACACCATGCAGATATCGCGCTGCTGAATAGAGCGATGGGTGACGTCTTCGCCATCAATGAAAATTTGCCCTTCGCTCGGTTTTTCCAGCCCGGCAACCAGGCGCAAAATGGTGGTTTTGCCGCAGCCGGACGGGCCGAGCAGGGTTACCATTTGCCCCTGCGGGATGGTGAGGTTGATATTGTCGATTACCGTATTACTGCCAAATCGTTTAGTGACGTTGCGCAGTTCAACGAAATTTTTCTGAGTCATAGTGCGCTCCATTACGCCTGGTTTTTGGCTTTTGAACGGGAGGTACGTGATTCGCCGATCAGCCAGTCAAAGATGAAAATAATCGCCAGCATCACCACGATCAGAATGGAACCGTAGGCAATCGCTACACCGTATTCGCCATCTTCCACGCGGTTCAGGATGTAGGCCGTCGCTACGCGGGTATCCGGCGTGACGAGGAACACAATGGCGCTGACGGTGGTAATGGCGCGCACAAAGCTGTAAATCAGCGCCGAAAGGATCGCCGGGCGCAGCAGCGGCAGCAGGATATGCGTAATGGTCCGCAGCGAACCGGCGCGCAGACTGAGCGAGGCTTCATCGAGCGATTTATCGATTTGGCCTAAGCCCGCGATGCCTGCGCGGATACCGACCGGGACGTTACGCATCACCATTGAGATAATGACGATGGCTGCGGTGCCGGTGAGGTACACCGGAGCGCTGTTAAAGGCCAGAATGTACGACACGCCCGCGACGGTGCCCGGAACGGCAAAGCACAGCATGGTGGTGAACTCGATGGTCTTCTTGCCTTTAAACTGCTGGCGCACCACGATCCAAGCGATCAGCAGGCCAAAGATCGCGGTGATCGGCGCGGCAATCCCGGCGTAGAGCAGGGTGTCGAGCAGTGAAGGCCACGCGCCGTCGCTCATCCCCTGACCGAACAGTTTGGTAAAGTTCGCCAGCGTCAGGGTGTAGTCCACGCCCCAGTTGACGGTGAAACTGCCGTAGAAAATGCTGCCGTAGAGCAGGGCGTTAAAGGCAATCCACACTGCCAGCAGTGCGACCACGCTCCATACCAGCGTCACAGGCAACGGCTGTACGTCGCCCCGGTAGGATTTGCCGGAAACGGTGACGTATGAGCGTTTACCAATCCACATATACTGCACGCAGAATACCAGCAGCGAGAACAGCAGCAGGAAGGCTCCCAACGTACTGGCGGCCTGGTAGTCGAGCTGCGAACCGGTGATGTAGAAGTAGATTTGCGTTGCCAGCACGTCGAAGTTACCGCCGAGCACCAGCGGGTTACTAAAGTCGGCCAGTGACTGCACCACTACGATTAAAAAAGCGTTCGCCAGTGCGGGTTTCAGCAGCGGGACAAACACGCCGTTAAAGGTCTGCCAGCGGCTGGCACGCAGGGTGTATGACGCTTCTTCCAGCGACGGATGAATAGTTTTGATTGCGCCGTCGAGGATCATAAACGCCATCGGCGTAAAGGCCAGAACCTGTGCCAGCCAGATGCCGGTAAAGCCATACAGCCAGTTGGTGTTGGTTAAACCAAACCATTCGACCATAAACTCGGTGATGTAACCGGAGCGTCCCATCATCAGCGTGACGCCTAAACCGACGACAAACGGCGGAGTGACGATCGGCAAAATCGAGAAGATACGTCCGATTATGGCGCTGCGTCTGGCGATACGGGTGGTGTAGATAGCCAGTACCAGACCAAAGAAGGTACAGCCGACGCCGACGGCAATCGACAGCATAATCGAGTTGAGGATCACCTGAATGATATGCGCCTGCGACAGCACATTCATAAATGCCAGCGGGGCAAATTCCCCGGCGTCGTTGGTGAACATCGGAATGAAAATGGCGATGCTTGGCCAGACGATAAAAATACCGATCAGCGCGACAATCGCGGTAAGCGAGCCGATGACGAAACGGTCACCGCCCAGCCATTCGAGGCGGGTGAGCGCCAGGGTCATGATTGCGCCAAGCGCCACAAACAGCACGATGGTGGCATAGCCTAAGCCGCGACCCTCAAGGGTGGCGCTGGCGACAATAAAGGCCATACAGAAAAATGCCCAACCCGCGTCAAGATAATGGCGGCTGCGCTGCTCGCGCCCGGCTTCATGGAATGGGCGCACCAGCAGCAGACTTGGCAGCAGATACCACAGCCAACTGATATTGAACTGCGACCAGCCGTAGGCGGCGAGTATTTCTTCCCGCGTTGACTCCAGCAGACCGTAGTCCAGGCTCCAGCTCGGCAGCAGGGCAAACGCCAGCCAGCCGAGCAAAACCCAAAGAAATATCGCATCCCGTTTTTTCACGGGATGGAGTGCAAGTGTGTGTGACATAGCGTTTCCGGTAATGTAGGCCGGGTAAGGCGTTTACGCCGCACCCGGCAAATGAACGCAACGTGGGCTTATTTACCCATCTTAACTTCGCTAACCCACTTATTGATCAACGCCTTACGTACGTCAGTCGAGCCGTACTTATCCATGTCGTAATTGATAAGCTTCAGGTCGTCGAGCTTCAGCGAGTTAGGGGAGGTCTCGGCGGTGGTGTTGGTCAGGATCTGATAGGATTTGCCTTTCTTCCACGCCAGCTCCTGCGCGTCTTTTGACAGCACCCAGTCAACGAACAGTTTGGCATTGTCGACGTTGCGCGCACCTTTCAGGATGCTGACGCCGCCGATTTCATAACCGGTGCCTTCGCATGGAGAAATCAGTTCCAGCGGTGCGCCCTGTTCTTTTTCCAGCGAGTAGTCGTGCAGGAAGCCGATGCCGATAGCCGTTTCACCGCGGGCAGCGTTACGCGCCGGGGCAATGCCGGATTTGGTGTATTGAGAGACGTTGGCGTTGAGCTGTTTCAGGTAATCAAAGGCCTGATCTTCGCCCCACAGTTGAGCAAAGGTCGCCAGCGCGGTGTAGGCGGTACCGGAGCTTTGCGGATCAGCAATCTGGATTTCGCCCTTGTATTCCGGTTTGGTCAGATCCTTCCAGCATTTTGGCACTGGCAGGTTTTTCTCTTTCAGGCGCTGGGTATTAACGCCAAAGCCCAGAATACCGACGTAAACCGCCGAAGAGAGGTTACCTTTGACCTTTGCGGGATCGCGGAATTTCTCCATGATCTGTTCGAGGTTTGGTGATTTATACGGCTGTAGCAGACCCATTTCACCGGCCTGAGATTGTGGATCCAGCGTACCGCCGTACCACACATCCGCCTGCGGGTTTTTCTTCTCTGCATCCACTTTCGCCAGCGTACTGCCCGAGCCGTTGCGAATGAATGAGGTTTTCACATCATATTTTTCACCGAAGGCTTTGGTTTCGGTTTCGCACATCTCGTTGGTGGCGCTGCAATACACCACCAGGCGGCCCTGCGCCTGGGCTGCGTTGCTGAAGGCCGCCAGCGTCAGAGCGGAAGCAATCAGGGTAGAGGTAAGCGTCAGTTTCATTGTTTTATCCTTTGACTGAGAGAAGGGGTAATGCCCGCAATGAGCAACGGCATCAGCAATAAACCCATAAAGACAGCGGCAACCGAGAGCAAACTGAACATTCCCGACCAGCCGTAATGTTCTATGACCAACGACAGCGGCCAACCCGCCAGCGCGGCCCCCAGATAGGCGAAAAGCCCGAGAAAACCGGTAATTGAACCTGCCGCCGCTTTGTGTCCGCATTCAACGGCTGCGAGGCCAATTAGCATCTGTGGGCCAAACACAAAAAAGCCCACGGTAAAGAAACACACTGCCAGTAACGCGTAGTGGTGCACTGGTGCCAGCCACAGTGCGGCGACGGAAACCATCAGCCCCAGCGTGAACAGCAAAATCATCGGCGCACGTTGACCGCTGAACAGCAGATCCGATCCCCATCCGGCAAACAGCGCCCCCAGCAAGCCGCCAACTTCAAACAGCATCACCGTGGCATTGGCGCTGAGCAGATTCACGCCGTGGCTTTCCGTCAGCCAGATATTGCCCCAGTCGTTGAGCGCAATGCGGATCAAGTAGACCAATACATACGACACGCCGAGCAACCAGATCATCGGGTTTTTCAGCATGGTGGTGCGCAACATTTGCCACAGCCCCATCGGCGGGCTTTGCTGCTCCTGGCGTAGCTCCAGCGGGTCATGCCGCCATTCCCCAACCGTGGGTAATCCTTCTTCCTGGGGCGTGCCTTTCAATTGCAGGGTGAGCCAGATTCCCAATGCCATGCTGATTATCCCCGGTGCCAGCATGGCTGCCTGCCAGCCCCACCAATGGGCGGCAAAAGCGCTAATCAGCGGGATAATGGCGCCACCGATATTGATCGACATATTCCAGCAGCCCCACCAGAAGCCACGTTCGTTGCGCGAGTACCAGTGGGTCAGTAGTCGGGCACAGGGCGGCCAGCCCCAGCCCTGAAAAAATCCGTTCAGCGTCCAGACCACCAGCAGCAGCGTCAGCGATTCCCCAAAGGCGAACAGCACGTTTAAAACGCCGGTAGCAAACAGGCCAATTCCCATAAATGCGCGCTGTCCGTGGCTGTCGTGCCACAGCCCAGCGGTAAATTTCGACAAACCATAGGTCAGATAAAACAGTGACCCAAGCAGGCCGATATCGCCTTTATCCAGACCCAGATCCGTTTGCAGCGCCGGGAGGACGTAGTTAACGCTTTTGCGCGTCAGATAAAACGCGGCGTAACCAATTACCATACACATCAGCAGCCGGGGGCGTAGCGCCCGGTATTGTTGGTCTGTTTCGCTGGCTGAGCGTGTATGCATGGCAGTCTCCGTTTGTGCTGACTATAGGAAAGTGAAAGCAAAAGGGGATGAGAGAAAGTCCGCAGTGACTAAGACTTTTTCCTGGTTAGCGGCTGGTTTGTTGCAAATTTGTGGGCAGGTTAACAATTACCCGCGTGCCGTTGTTTGATTCGAGCGTCAGTTCACCGCCAAGGGCGCTCACCCGTTCACGCATCCCCTGGATACCGAAACCGGGGATTTTTTCTGGCAGAATACCAACGCCGTCGTCAGCGACGTCCAGAAACAAGCAATGTTCCCGCTGTCGCAGCGTAATCGACACATCGCTGGCATCGGCATGTTTGCATACGTTATTGAGTAACTCCTGCAACAGGCGATACAGCGTGAAGCGCACCGTTTCGTTTTCTGGCGTATTCTCTAGCTGATAATCAAAGCGGCAGCGAATACCCCGCTCAGCAAAAGCAAATTCATTCACCAGATGATGTAGTGCATCTTTAAAAGACAGTTCATCGAGCGCGGGTGGGCGCAGCTGACGAAGTAGCTGGCGGGTCGAATGGTGAATACGCCGGGCCAGGTTGTTGATCTGATTTGCCGCTTCGAGCGTTTGCTCAGGGCCTGGCGCGCGTTTGACCAGTTGCGACTGAATTTGAATGGCGGTGATATTCTGCCCAATTTCGTCATGCAGCTCCCGCGCCAGGCTTTTGCGCGTATTTTCTTCGGTGCGGATCAGCTGTTCGGTCAGGGCGCGTCGTGCCGCCAGTTCGGTTTCCAGACGCTGGCGATAATGGTGCAAATTTTGCGCCAGATGCTGCTGGCGGCTGATGGCGATCCCCAGCCCTATACCCAGTAGCGCCTGGGTGGCGAGAAAAATTTCCAGCTCCAGTAAGTTACTGAACCCGACGCCGATTTGCCGGGCGATGGTGATCATCATACTGCCGAGCAATCCGGATAACACGCCGCCCTGCCAGCCAAATTTCCACGCCATCACCACGTTTGGTAAGAACACTACGATCAGCAACAGGCGCTCGATCTCCGGCGACAGCACCATTTGGGTGCCGATGCCAATAATAAAAAACAGGCTACACCAGATGATAAGCGAAGTGCGCAGCGGGGGATTGGTGGTATCCAGCCCGAGCAGATGATAGCGGTGCTGTTGGCGCAGAAATTCATAGATCAGATAGACAAACGGCGTCAGCAACACGCCACCGGTAAACGACGCCAGGCCAATCAGCGTTGCCGGGCTCTGGATAAACGGTGAAAGCAGGGCAGTATTGAGCAATGAGGTGAGCGTTACGGCGGCCAGCAGCAGCGTTAAGCGTTGCCAGTAAAGGGGAAAGCGGTGCCAGTATGACTGGCCGATGCTCGCCGGAATCAGGCTAATTAACGGCGCAGCCAGCAGGATATAGCCATTCAGTAATTGCTCGCTGTGCAGCCAGAACAACATTAGCAGGGGGGGCAGCACCAGTGCGGGCCAGTAACGGCGAGAAAGCAGAATTAACAGCGCGAGATAGACGCCGTGCGGCAGAAATAGCGCCGCCTGCTGGCCGTTGTGGGTCAGGTAAAACCCCAGCGTCCACAGCATCAGCCAGCCCGATCCCCAGGCCAGCAGAATAAACAGAGAAATAACCCAATGCCGAAGGTTACGCGACATTAATGCCCCGTTAATAGCTGGTGGTCGAGGGCAAAATGCACCAGATCGATGGTGCTGTGGCATTGCAGTTTGCCCAGCACGTTCGCCCGATGAACGTGCACCGTCTTGTGGCTGAGGTCGAGCTTGAAGGCGATCTCTTTTACGCTGTCGCCTTTGACCAACAGATCAAAAACTTCACGCTCGCGCGGGGTCAGAACTTCCAGGACCTGCGCGGGCTGCTCGCCGCCGCGTAGTGCCCGTAAAGCATCGGCGCACAGGTAATGACCGCCCATACCTACCGAGCGTACCGCCTGCACCAGTTCTTCCGGGCCGCAGCGTTTGGTCAGGTAACCGCTGGCACCAGCGTCCAGCGCGCTTTGCACAAACGTGGGCGAGTCATAAATGCTGAGAATGATGGCGCGAAAACCGGGCTTTTGCGCCCGCAGTCGTTTTAACAGGCTCAGACCATTTTCATCCGGCATGGCGATATCCATTACCGCGACGCTGACGTCATCATGCAGAAGTGCAGACCAGGCCTCCGCTGCGCTGCTGTACTGACCGGTAACGTTAAGATCGTCTTCGAGACTGAGTAATTGCGCAAAGCCGGAACGCACCACCACATGGTCATCCACCAGCACAACATGAATCATGATATTGCTCTCTTGCCTGACAATGGTCTCTATGATGCCTGCCAGTGTCGTGCTGGCAATCACCGTGGTGCAGTTATGTAACGAATGTAACAAAATCGCAATACACGTCATCCTTCAAGCTGCCTCTTTGTTGGCTGCACTCAGAAACCCCAGTCACATAGTTATCTATGCTCCTGGGGATTTCTTCCCTTGCCGCCTCGACGCATCTTGAATGATTTTGTGTATAAGCATTACCGCTTTTTTTCTAAAAACGCTTTGTTCTTAGCCAGAATTTTTAATTCCTTTATCAAATTGTGCCGCAACGAAATACTGCCTCCATAACAAGACAGGGGAGCAGACAATCATGGCTATTTCATCGCGTAACACACTTCTTGCCGCACTGGCATTCATCGCATTTCAGGCGCAGGCGGTGAACGTCACCGTTGCTTATCAGACCTCCGCCGAACCTGCCAAAGTGGCGCAGGCGGACAACACCTTTGCCAAAGAGAGCGGGGCGACCGTTGACTGGCGCAAATTCGACAGCGGCGCGAGCATCGTTCGTGCGCTGGCATCCGGTGATGTGCAGATCGGTAATCTTGGCTCCAGCCCGCTGGCGGTCGCTGCCAGCCAGCAGGTGCCTATTGAGGTTTTCCTACTGGCATCAAAGCTCGGCAATTCTGAAGCGCTGGTGGTGAAGAAAAACATCAGTAAACCGGAAGATTTGATTGGCAAACGCATTGCCGTGCCGTTTATTTCCACCACCCATTACAGCCTGCTGGCGGCGTTGAAACATTGGGGGATTAAACCCGGCCAGGTGGAGATTGTGAACCTGCAACCACCGGCGATTATTGCCGCATGGCAGCGCGGAGATATTGATGGTGCGTATGTCTGGGCACCTGCGGTCAATGCGTTGGAAAAAGACGGTAAGGTGTTAACGGACTCCTCACAGGTTGGCGAGTGGGGAGCACCGACGCTTGACGTGTGGGTGGTGCGCAAAGATTTTGCCGAGAAGCATCCTGAGGTGGTGAAAGCCTTTGCCAAAAGCGCTATCGATGCCCAGCAGCCTTATATCGCTAATCCTGATGAATGGCTGAAGCAGCCGGAGAATATCAGCAAACTGTCGCGTTTGAGCGGCGTACCGGAGGCGGATGTACCGGGGCTGGTGAAAGGTAACACTTACCTGACACAGCAACAGCAAACCGCTGAGCTAACCGGCCCAGTGAACAAAGCGATTATCGACACCGCGCAGTTCCTTAAAGAGCAGGGCAAAGTCCCCGCTGTCGCGACAGATTACAGCCAGTACGTTACCGATCGCTTCGTGCAATAAATAAGGAGGCGATGATGCTGCAAATCTCTCATCTTGCCGCCAGCTACGCTGGAAAACCGGCGCTGGAGGATATCAACCTGACGCTCGATAGTGGTGAACTGCTGGTGGTACTCGGGCCTTCCGGTTGCGGGAAAACCACGCTGTTAAATCTGATTGCCGGGTTTGTGCCGTATCAGCATGGCAGCATCACGCTGGCGGGTAACAGTGTTGACGGTCCGGGGGCAGATCGCGGGGTCGTTTTCCAGAATGAAGGTCTGCTGCCCTGGCGTAACGTGCAGGACAACGTGGCTTTTGGTCTGCAACTGGCGGGCGTGGACAAGCAGCTGCGCCAGCGTATTGCCCTGGATATGTTGCAGAAAGTCGGGCTGGAGGGCGCGGGAAAACGCTTTATCTGGCAGCTTTCCGGTGGACAACGTCAGCGTGTCGGCATTGCGCGGGCGCTGGCGGCCAACCCGCAGCTGTTGCTGCTGGATGAACCTTTTGGCGCGCTCGACGCCTTTACTCGCGAGCAGATGCAAACCCTGCTGCTGAAGCTGTGGCATGAGACCGGTAAACAGGTGCTGCTGATTACCCACGATATTGAAGAAGCAGTATTTATGGCGACAGAACTGGTATTGCTGTCCCCAGGCCCTGGCCGGGTACTGGAACGTCTGCCGCTCAATTTCGCCCGTCGCTTTGTGGCCGGAGAGTCGAGCCGCAGCATTAAGTCCGATCCGCAGTTTATCGCCATGCGCGAGTACGTGTTAGGTCGTGTCTTTGAACAACGGGAGGCATTCTCATGAGCGTGGTGATTAATGATAAACCCCGTCGCCAGCGGGTGCTGAACTGGCGTTGGCCGTTTTCGCGACAGATTACCTTAAGCCTCGGTACGCTGGCCGTCATTCTGGCGGTGTGGTGGACGGTGGCGGCGCTGCAGTTAATCAGTCCGTTGTTTTTACCGCCACCGGGACAGGTTTTACAAAAGCTGCTCGTCATTGCCGGGCCGCAAGGGTTTATGGATGCCACGCTGTGGCAGCATCTGGCGGCGAGTCTGACGCGTATTGTTATCGCGCTGCTGGCGGCGGTGCTGCTGGGCGTTCCGGTTGGGATCGCGATGGGGCTGAGTCCTACGATGCGCGGCATTCTCGATCCGATCATTGAACTGTATCGTCCGGTTCCTCCCCTGGCCTATTTACCGCTGATGGTCATTTGGTTTGGCATCGGTGAAACCTCCAAGATCCTGCTGATCTATCTGGCGATTTTCGCCCCTGTGGCGATGTCGGCGCTGGCGGGGGTGAAAAGTGCGCAGCAGGTGAGAGTGCGCGCCGCGCACTCGCTGGGGGCCAGCCGTAAGCAGGTGCTGTGGTTTGTTATTTTGCCGGGGGCATTACCGGAGATCCTCACCGGGTTACGTATCGGACTTGGCGTGGGCTGGTCGACGCTGGTGGCAGCAGAGCTGATTGCCGCCACGCGAGGCTTAGGATTTATGGTGCAGTCTGCCGGTGAGTTTCTGGCAACGGATGTGGTGCTGGCAGGGATCGCGGTCATTGCCGTTATCGCATTTATTTTAGAACTGGGTCTGCGCGCGATTCAGCGTCGCCTGACGCCCTGGCATGGAGAAGTACAATGAGTGAACGTTTGAGCATTACCCCGCTGGGGCCGTATATTGGCGCACAAATCACTGGTGCGGATTTAACGCGTCCGCTGAGCGATAATCAGTTTGAACAGCTTTATCACGCGGTACTGCGCCACCAGGTGGTGTTCCTGCGTGAGCAGGTGATTACGCCGCAACAGCAGCGCGCACTGGCGTTGCGTTTCGGCGATCTGCATATTCACCCGGTCTATCCGCATACCGAAGGGGTAGAAGAGATTATCGTACTGGATACTCATAACGACAATCCGCCGGATAACGACAACTGGCACACCGATGTCACCTTTATTGACACGCCGCCTGCCGGGGCGATTCTGGCTGCAAAAGAGCTGCCATCGACCGGGGGAGACACCCTGTGGACCAGTGGGATTGCCGCTTATGATGCGTTGTCTGAGCCGTTTCGCCAGTTGCTGAGCGGCCTGCGGGCAGAACATGATTTTCGTAAATCATTTCAGGAATATAAATACCGCAAGACGCCAGAGGAGCATCAGCGCTGGCTGGAAGCGGTGGCGAAGCATCCGCCCCTGTTGCATCCGGTGGTGCGTACGCATCCGGTGAGCGGGAAGCAGGCGCTATTCGTGAATGAAGGATTTACCACGCGAATTGTCGATGTCACGGAAAAAGAGAGCGAGGCGTTACTGAGTTTTTTATTCGCGCATATCACTAAACCGGAGTTTCAGGTGCGCTGGCGTTGGCAGCCCAACGATGTGGCGATTTGGGATAATCGCGTGACGCAGCATTATGCGAATGCGGATTATCTGCCACAGAGGCGCATTATGCACCGGGCGACAATTTTGGGAGACAAGCCGTTTTATCGGGCGGGATGATTGCCGGCGGCGATTGACTTACCGGGCCTACGATCTGTAGGCCGGATAAAGCGAAACCGCCATCCGGCAACAATGTGATTAGCGCAGGATTTTTTTCTCAGCCAGATCCAGTGCGAAGTAGCTGAAGATCAGATCCGCGCCAGCGCGTTTGATCGAGCCTAAGCTTTCCAGAACCACTTTCTCTTCATCTATTGCACCTGCCATCGCCGAAAATTTGATCATCGCGTATTCACCGCTGACCTGATAAGCGCCAATCGGAAGCTCGGTGCGCTCGCGGATATCACGCAGAATATCGAGATACGCGCCTGCCGGTTTCACCATCAGGCAGTCTGCTCCCTGGGCTTCATCCAGCAGCGATTCGCGAATCGCTTCACGGCGATTCATCGGGTTCATTTGATACGTTTTACGATCGCCTTTCAGCGCCGTGCCTGCGGCTTCACGGAACGGGCCGTAGAAAGAAGAGGCAAACTTGGTGGAGTAGGACATGATCGCAGTATCGGTGAAGCCCGCGGCGTCCAGCGCCTGGCGAATCGCCTGTACCTGGCCGTCCATTGCGGCGGAAGGGGCGATGAAATCTGCGCCCGCTGCTGCGGCAACGACTGCCTGTTTGCCAAGGTTAGCAAGGGTTAAGTCGTTATCAACGCCGTGTTCGCATAATACGCCGCAGTGACCGTGCGAGGTGTATTCACAGAAACAGGTGTCGGACATGACGATCATTTCTGGTACGGTCTGCTTACAGATACGCGACATGCGCGCCACCAGACCGTCTTCTTTCCAGGCATCGCTGCCGGTCTCATCGGTGTGATGAGAAATCCCGAAGGTCATGACCGAGCGGATACCGGCATTAGCAATACGTTCGATTTCGCGCGCCAGGTGTTTCTCTGGAATGCGCATCACGCCGGGCATGGCGTCGATAGCTTTGTAATCGTCGAGTTCTTCTTCAACAAAGATCGGCAACACCAGGTCATTTAAGCTGAGTGTTGTCTCTTCAAACATAGCGCGTAGCGCAGGGGATTTGCGCAGGCGACGAGGGCGTTGGATTAGGTCTGTCATGGTATGCCTGATGTTTGTGGAATCGAAGGCCGTAGTATACCCGAACCTGAGGGCGAGGGGTTTACGAAAGTTGGCGTTATGCCGAGGTTATGGTGATGTTATCAATGCTTGGTATTATGTATTATCTCTATTTTTGCAATTATGACTATTTTAAATAGTGATTAGTTTTATGGTGAATTTAGTTTGGTTTAATTTTTAATTAAGTGGCGGGATTTAACGGTATTTATTTGCTGACGTTTGATTTTTAAGTTAATCATAAATTTAATATATTGTTTTGCCAGTGTCTTTGCCTGTAACTGTCTAAAATAGAAATGATTTTTACGTTTGTTTGCTGTTTCGAATAATTTGCATGTCTATTGTCCGTAATCGGACTTAAGCCAAAGAATAATTGAACCTTTCCTTTGTGAAACCGCATAATCCTTCCCGCGAAACATAAAATGTTTTCTTTGCATTGATAATTGATGGATCAACTATATTACGTCCCTGAGGAGGGATGACAAATGCACACTTGGAAAAAGAAGCTTGTAGTATCACAATTAGCATTAGCCTGCACTTTGGCAATCACTTCTCAGGCGAATGCTTCAACTTACGATACCTGGACCTATATTGATAATCCGACTACTGCTCTTAACTGGGATAGTATGGATGCAGCTGGTACTGTAGATGGTAACTATGTAAATTATAGTGGCTTTGTCTATTACAACAACACCGATGGCGATTTCGATCAATCTTTTAACGGTGACACTGTTAACGGTACGATTTCTACTTACTATCTGAATCATGATTATGCTGACGGTGCTGCTAATCAGCTGAATATCAGTAATTCCATCATTCATGGCTCAATCACTTCCATGCTGCCAGGCGGTTATTATGATCGTTTTGATACAGATGGTAATGGCTTGGGGGGATACAGTTTCTATAACGATACCGTTGTAGACGGTAACTGGTATGATGGTGATGTTTTTACCCTGAACATTGCTAACTCCACCATTGATGATGACTATGAGGCTCTGTATTTCACAGACTCCTATTTATCTGGTGATGTTACTAAATACACCAATGAAACATTCGATGTCAGTGAAGGTGTTGCGGTTAATCTTGATGTAGAAAGCAATATCAACATTTCCAACAACTCTCGTGTTGCCGGTATCGCCCTGTCTCAAGGGAACACTTACAACAACACCTACACGACAGAATCCCATACCTGGGATAACAACATCAATGTTTATGATTCTACTGTAACTTCTGGTTCAAATTACATTCTGGAATCGAACTCCGCGTTCTTTGGTAATTCTGGTGAGCCAAGTGACTATACTGGTCCAGGTGATGTAGCATTGTCTTTCACTGACGGTTCTTCCGACTATGCAATGAAGAACAATGTGTATTTCAGTAATTCAACCCTGATGGGTGATGTCGCATTTACCAGCACCTGGAATGCTAATTTTGATACCATTGGCCATGATTCCAATGGTGATGGTGTGCCGGATACCAACCTTGGTTGGGCTGATGACAGCCTGAACGTCGATGAACTGAATCTGACTCTGGATAATGGTAGTAAGTGGGTTGGCCAGGCTACTATCGATGCTCAAGCCATCGCTCCAGCAAACATGTTTGATGTTGCTACCAACAGCCTGACTCCTGGTGGCGTAATAGAAGCCAATGGTTGGGGACGTGTCGTTGACAATAAAGTATTCCAGAGTGGTGTGTTTAATGTAGCGTTAAACAACGGTTCAGAATGGAATACGACAGGGGATTCTCTGATTGATACCCTGACCGTTAACAATGGTTCTCAGGTTAATGTAACTGATTCCTCTTTAGTATCCGATACAATTGGTTTGACCAATGGTTCTTCAATGAATATCGGTGAAGATGGGACTGTTGCAACTGATCATCTGACCATTGACAGTTACAGTACTGTAGCACTGACTGATGATGTAACTCGCAATTATGATTCGTCTCTGTATGCTAACACCATCACTGTCACTAACGGCGGTGTGTTGGATGTAAATGTTGATCAGTTTGATACTGAAGTTTTCAACACTGATAAACTGGAACTGACCAGCGGCAATTATGCTGATAATAGCAACCACGTGGTTTCCGGTGTATTCAACATTCACAGCAGCGATTATGTTCTGAATGCCGATCTGGTGAACGACCGTACCTGGGATACCACTCAGGCTAACTACGGTTACGGTACTATCGCAATGAACTCCGATGGTCACCTGACTATCAATGGTAACGGCGATATCAACAACGGCGACGAACTGGATAACAGCTCTGTTGACAACGTTGTTGCAGCAACCGGTAACTACAAGGTTCGTGTTGATAACGCGACTGGCGCTGGTTCTGTTGCTGATTACAAAGGCAAAGAGCTGATCTACGTTAATGACGCGAATACCACCGCGACCTTCTCTGCAGCCAACAAAGCTGACCTGGGTGCTTACACCTATCAGGCACAGCAGCAGGGTAACACCGTTGTTCTGCAGCAGATGGAACTGACAGACTACGCGAACATGGCGCTGAGCATTCCGTCTGCTAACACCAATATCTGGAACCTGGAACAAGATACCGTTGGTACTCGTCTGACTAACGCGCGTCATGGTCTGGTTGATAACGGTGGTGCATGGGTTAGCTACTTCGGTGGTAGCTTCGATGCAGATAATGGCACCATTAACTACGATCAGGATGTTAACGGCATCATGGTCGGTGTTGATTCCAAAATTGATGGTAACAACGCTAAGTGGATTGTCGGTGCTGCAGCAGGCTTCGCGAAAGGTGATATGAGCGACCGTACCGGTCAGGTGGATCAGGACAGCCAGACTGCCTACATCTACTCTTCTGCTCACTTTGCCAACAACATCTTTGTTGACGGTAACTTAAGCTACTCTCACTTCAACAACGATTTGACTGCTAACATGAGCAACGGTCAGTATGTTGATGGTAGCACCTCATCTGACGCCTGGGGCTTTGGCCTGAAACTGGGTTATGACCTGAAGCTGGGTGACGCAGGTTACGTAACGCCATACGGCAGCGTATCCGGTCTGTTCCAGTCTGGTGATGATTATAAGCTGAGCAACGACATGAAAGTTGATGGTCAGTCTTATGACAGCATGCGCTATGAACTCGGTGTAGATGCAGGTTATACCTTCGCCTACAGCGACGACCAGGCGCTGACCCCGTACTTCAAATTGGCCTACGTTTACGATGACTCTAACAACGATTCTGACGTAAACGGCGACTCTATCGACAACGGTGTAGAAGGTTCTGCGGTACGTGTTGGACTGGGTACTCAGTTCAGCTTTACCAAAAACTTCAGCGCATACACCGATGCTAACTACCTCGGTGGTGGCGATGTTGATCAAGACTGGTCTGCAAATGTTGGTGTTAAATATACCTGGTAAGACATCTCTTGTTGTTAAAGAAAAGATAATCTAACTCAGAAAAATGCCCGTCACGGATTTGACGGGCATTTATTGCAAGGAATGCCCAAATGTTGTCTGCAAATAAACCGCTTGTGGAATTTGGTAAGCTTGATAAATGTTTGTCAAAATATGGCAAACACTTTGAGTGTGATAACGATAAAGAAATAATTTATTCCAGTGATATAAACAGTGACGATACCTTTATCATTTTAAATGGTGTAATTTCCCTGAGGCGAGGGGAGAATGTGCTGGTCGGTATTGCGCAGGCACCGTTTATTATGGGGCTTTCAGATGGTGTGATAAAAACAGATATACAATACAGATTAATCACAGAAAGCGATTGTACGGGATACCATCTACCTGCCTCGCAAACAATTAATATAATTGAAGAGTGCCAGCTTTGGCGTGAAGCTTTTTGTTGGTTGGCATGGCAAAACTCCATGCTTGAATTACGCGATCTGCAGTTGATCGGCAACAACTCCTACGATCAGATCCGCGCGACATTGATCTCTATGACGAAATGGGATGAAGCCCTTCGTTCACGCATTGGAGTTATGAACTATATTCACCAACGCACACGAATTTCACGCTCGGTTGTCGCTGAGGTTCTCGCGGCATTGCGCAAAGGCGGTTACATTGAAATGAATAAAGGCAAACTGGTGTGCATTAACCGTTTGCCTTTTGAGTATTGAATCAGGATGCAGGAATGACCTGTGGCTTGTACCCGCTCAATTCTGCAACCAGTTCGTTGATACCGTCGCTCATATTGGTAAAACGGGTCAGCGGAGAGCGCGTCACTACGACAAATGCCCCAACGTTTTGCTGTGGGATCATCGCCATATAGGTAATGAAGCCACCGCCGCCACCGGTTTTTTGAATAATTCCCGGTCTGCCATTCTTCGGCGCCATGTAGACCCAGCCCAAACCAAGCGCATCGGCTCTGCCTGGAACGTCCATTCCCACCACTTTAGTTAACTGTGAACGCTGGTAAATCAGCGTCTGCATCCGGTCGGCCTGCTGGCTACGATGATAAAAGTCAGAAGAGAGATACTGCTGCATCCAGCGCATCATATCGCCAGGCGTTGAATAAACGCCGCCGCTACCCATCGCTGCCAGAGTATTGTTACAAGGGCTGGCACCTTTTTCCGCGACCATCAGGCGTCGACACTGATCGGGGGACGGCGTAAAGGTGGTGTCTTTCATCCCCAGCGGGCGGGTGATTTTTTCTTCAAACAGCTGCGGATAAGGCTTACCGGACGCGGTACCCAGCGCATCGGCCAGCAGGTCAAACGCCAGGTTGGAATAAGAAGCCTGCGATCCTGGCGCGGCTTTAAGCGTAGCCGTTGAGAGATAGCTCCAGCGCTGCTCGCGGGTTGGCCAGACAAACACCGGCCGTTTGGCTGCCCCGCCTGGCTGTTCGCGCGGTAGTGCGCTGGTATGTGTCGCCAGATTCACCAGCGTAATTGGTGTTCCTTGATAAGTGGGTACGCGTGCGCCAGGTGGTGCATATTTACTCAATGGATCGTTGAGTTTGATCGTGCCTTGATCGAGTAATTTCACCAGCATTTCGCTGGTCATTAATTTGGTAATTGAGGCAATGCGGATTACGGAATCCAGTTGCGGGTGAACATTATTGCCGGGGCGTGTTTCACCAAAACTGCGAAATACACGCTGATTACCATCAATCACCACGAGCGCCATCCCCGTAGCACCACTGCCGTAAAATATATGGTCGGCATAACGATCAACGATATCAGAGGCGAAGACCGGATCGGTTATAGGCTGTGCCGCCTGGACAGATGTCAATGACGCCGCACACAGCGCGGCAGAAAAAAGCAGACTACGTTTCAACGGTGGTGTCCATGAGTTAGAGAAAGTGAAAAAGGATGTCGTGCGTATGCGTATTTATACTACTCATCGGCGTATTGCAAAGCGCTTATCAACCAATGATAGTGGGAAAAACGTAACGATGAGTAAACACAGGAGTTTCCTGGATTGCGGATGTTCGCTTTTGTGATCTCACGCTGTGATAATCTGCACATACTGGAACGTTGTCGAGTGTGAAAACCACAGAAACAATTCTTCATAACCGAGGTGCGAACTAAGTGCCTCGGTTTTGGTCACAATTGTCGGTTTCAGCTTGTGTTTTTGGGCGTAAGCCGTCTGGCCTCCGCACTCTACGGTGGCAAATGCACAGCAGTCGTCATAACGATAAGAAGTTAGCAGGAGAGCACTATGTTTAAGTCTTTTTTCCCAAAGCCGGGGCCGTTCTTTATTTCGGCATTTATTTGGGCACTCGTCGCCGTTGTATTCTGGCAAGCAGGTGGGGGAGCCTGGGTTGCACATATTACTGGCGCGTCGGGAGACGTACCAATTAGCGCAGCGCGTTTCTGGTCGTTGGATTACCTGATTTTTTATGCGTACTACATTCTTTGTGTCGGGGGGTTCGCGCTGTTCTGGTTTCTCTACAGCCCACACCGCTGGCAGTACTGGTCTATTCTGGGCACATCGCTGATTATTTTTGTGACCTGGTTTCTGGTTGAAGTTGGCGTCGCCGTCAACGCCTGGTATGCGCCATTTTATGACCTGATTCAAACTGCGCTCAGCGCACCACACAAGGTGAAGATTGAGCAGTTCTATCATGAAGTGGGCATTTTTCTCGGTATTGCGCTGATAGCCGTAGTCATTGGCGTGATGAACAACTTCTTCGTCAGCCACTATGTGTTCCGCTGGCGTACCGCGATGAACGAACACTATATGGCGCACTGGCAGCATTTGCGTCACATCGAAGGCGCAGCGCAGCGTGTGCAGGAAGACACCATGCGTTTTGCTTCTACGCTGGAAGATATGGGCGTCAGCTTTATCAACGCGATTATGACGCTGATAGCCTTCCTGCCTGTACTGGTTACGCTCTCTGCCCATGTTCCTGACCTGCCGATTGTTGGACATGTGCCTTATGGCCTGGTGATTGCCGCGATTGTCTGGTCGCTGATGGGAACCGGCTTACTGGCCGTGGTCGGGATAAAACTTCCCGGGCTGGAGTTTAAAAACCAGCGCGTGGAAGCGGCCTATCGTAAAGAATTGGTGTATGGCGAAGATGATGGCAACCGTGCGACGCCACCGACGGTGCGTGAACTGTTCCATGCGGTACGGCAAAACTACTTCCGCCTCTATTTTCACTATATGTACTTCAATATCGCCCGTATTCTTTACCTGCAGGTTGATAACGTTTTCGGTTTGTTCCTGCTGTTTCCGTCAATTGTTGCCGGTACGATTACGCTCGGTTTGATGACGCAAATCACCAACGTGTTTGGCCAGGTGCGCGGCTCGTTCCAGTATCTGATTAACTCCTGGACAACGTTAGTGGAACTGATGTCTATTTATAAGCGTCTGCGCAGCTTTGAACGAGAGCTTGATGGTCAGGATATTCAGGAAGTTACCCATACGCTGAGTTAATAATAAGGAGATGTTATGTCGACGGTTTCCCGTCTTTACCCCTTGTCTGGTCTGGCAGCACTGGTGCTGGTGGGATGTAGTAGCCAACCCGCGCAGCCGCTAAAAAAGGGGGAGAAAGCCGTCGATGTGGCGAGCGTGGTGCGCCAGAAAATGCCCGCCAGCGTGAAAGACCGGGACGCGTGGGCGCAGGATTTGGCAAAGACCTTTGAAAGCCAGAAGCTGGCACCGACGGTTGAAAACATCTGTTCGGTGCTGGCGGTAGCGCAGCAGGAGTCAAACTTCCAGGCCGATCCGGCTGTTCCTGGTTTAAGCAAAATAGCCTGGAAAGAGATTGATCGTCGCGCAGAACGCATGCATATCCCGCTGTTTGTCGTGCATACCGCGCTAAAGATTAACTCGCCAACGGGGAAAAGCTACAGCGAGCGTCTGGATACGGTGAAGACGGAAAAACAGCTTAGCGCTATCTTTGATGATTTCATCAACATGGTGCCGATGGGGCAGACATTGTTCGGATCGCTTAATCCGGTACATACCGGTGGTCCAATGCAGGTCAGTATCGCGTTTGCTGAGCAGCACACCAGCGGGTATCCGTGGAAAATGGCGGGGACGGTACGTCAGGAAGTGTTTAGCCGCCGTGGTGGGCTGTGGTTTGGTACATATCATCTGCTCAATTACCCGGCGAATTACAGTGCGCCAATCTTCCGCTTCGCCGATTTTAATGCCGGATGGTATGCGAGCCGCAATGCAGCTTTCCAGAATGCGGTCAGTAAAGCCAGCGGAGTGAAGCTGGCGATGGATGGGGATCTGATTCTCTATGGCAGCAGTGAGCCGGGCAAAACGGAGCTGGCGGTACGTAAACTGGCCGGGAAGCTAGGGATGAGCGAGAGTGAGATCCGCCGTCAACTGCAAAAAGGTGACAGCCAGGCCTTTGAAGAGACCGCACTGTACGAGAAGGTCTACAAGCTGGCGGAAGCGAAGACCGGGAAAGCGCTTCCTCGTGAAATGCTGCCGGGCATTCAACTGGAAAGCCCGAAGATCACGCGTAATCTGACTACCGCATGGTTTGCTAAACGCGTGGACGATCGTCGGGCGAAGTGTATGAGTCAGTCATCTTTATGATGGCGGTGACGCCAGCGCATGATCGCCGCGATGGCGCCAAGAATCAGGCTTCCTACCAGGAAGGGGATCAGTCCAAAGAGAGTACCGACGCCTAAACCGATTTCGACCCGCGGGCGTCCTGTCTCTTGCATTTGCAGCTGCATCAGTTCTTCATAGATGCCGGGTGCGTGGGCCAATAGATTTAAAATCTGTGCACCCGCCCAGAAGCAAAGCAGCACAAATACGGCATACGCAATGTTGCCGGGCAGGGAGGAGGGATCCCGATGCTTGCCCTTAAACAGGGATTTTGAGAGCGTAAAATCAGCCATAAAGACCTCCGGAAATAACCTGCTTTTTTTGACGTAATGCCTGGAACTGAGAGTGAGTCTGACAGGTGATCGGCAATGTCAATATCAGAATGATGGTAATTTCAGGTAGAGATTATTCCTGGATTTCGGTTTTTTGTTGATGGTCACAATTATGTAACCTTAAGTGAAACTGAGTTACATTTAAGAAATTCCGCACAGACCACAGACGCCCTCGGGGAAATGTGCGAGGATGCCTCCCTGTGTTGTATTTTCACCGGAGCTGTTATGAACCTGCCTGTAAAAATCCGCCGAGACTGGCACTACTATGCTTTCGCTATTGGGCTTATCTTTATTCTGAATGGCGTGGTGGGGTTATTAGGTTTTGAAGCGCAGGGATGGCAAACCTATGCGGTGGGGCTGGTGACCTGGGTGATTAGCTTTTGGCTGGCCGGATTAATCATCCGTCGCCGCGTTGAAGATGATGAAGCAAAGGATGCCCAATAGCTCTATCAGGCATCCTGACGGGTTTACATACTGGTTTTCAGCGCGCTATCTGCAGCATGGCGTTCCAGTGCCAGTTCGATCAGGCGAGTGATCAAATCGGTATAGCCTAAACCGCTCGCCTGCCACAGTTTCGGATACATACTGATGTTGGTAAAGCCAGGCAGCGTGTTGATCTCATTGATCACAACGTCGTTTTCAGCAGTTAAGAAGACGTCCACGCGCGCCATGCCGGCACAGCCCAGAGTCTGGTATGCCTGAATGGCGATTTCGCGGATCTTATCGTTAATCTCTGGCGCAATTGCTGCCGGAACGACAACTTTGGCACCGTTATCGTCAATGTATTTAGTGTCGTAAGCGTAAAAATCGCTGTTCAGCACGATCTCACCACAGGTACTGGCCTGCGGATGATCGTTGCCCAGTACCGCACATTCGATCTCGCGGCCTTTGATCCCTTGCTCCACAACGACTTTATGATCGAATTCAAATGCCAGCGCGACGGCTTGATCGTATTGGGCTTCGCTGGTTACTTTACTGACGCCAACGGACGATCCCTGGTTGGCCGGTTTTACAAACAGCGGCAGACCCAGGCGGGATTCTACTTCGGCAAAGCTGATGCTGTTGCGATTCGCGCGAGTGAGCGTAATAAATGGCGCGATGTTTAACCCGGCATCACGCAGCAGACGTTTGGTCACGTCTTTATCCATACAGGCAGCAGAACCCAGCACATCAGAACCGACAAACGGCAGGTTCGCCACGCGCAGCATGCCCTGCAGAGAGCCATCTTCACCCAAAGTACCGTGTACGATTGGGAAAATAACATCGACCGTCGGCAGTGGTTGACCGTTTTGTGCATCGATCAACTGGTGCTCTTGTTTACCGGGTACCTGCGCCAGGCTGGTTTCAGAAGGCCGCAGCGCAATATGCGCCGGATCGTCTGAATTGAGCAGATAGCTACTGGCATCGCTGACGTGCCATTGCCCTTGTTTATCAATACCTAACAGCACAACGTCAAAGCGAGTCTTGTCGATGGCATCGACAATATTTTTTGCCGATTGCAATGACACTTCATGTTCCGCTGATTTACCACCAAATACGATTCCTACCCGCAACTTTGCCATCTTAAAAACCCATTCCATGAATGCAAAGCACATACATTACCACGACAAAACGCAGGTTTCCTCGGCTTCTGGCAGATTGTTTTGGCGAATGACAGGGGATTAGAAGGGGACATACACGCAGATCGCGCGGGAAGCACAATCCCCTGTTTGTATTATGGGTTTGATGTGAGCTATATCACAAATATGATGAGCGGGAAGATAAAATCCTAAACTGTGATTTATCGCACCTGTAGACCCTTATTCGGCTAAGTAATTTGTTAAGCTGCTCGCAGTTTTCAGCTACTTATCGTTATGAGTCCTTATGGAATCCTGGAGAGTTAACCTTATTTCCGTTTGGTTCGGGTGCTTTTTTACCGGACTGGCGATTAGCCAAATCTTGCCTTTTTTACCACTCTATATCTCCCAACTGGGCGTGACCTCGCATGAAGCGCTATCAATGTGGTCCGGATTAACGTTCAGCGTCACCTTCCTGATTTCAGCCATTGTTTCTCCGATGTGGGGCAGTCTAGCCGACCGCAAAGGACGCAAGCTGATGCTGCTGCGGGCCTCACTGGGGATGGCCATTGCGATTTTGCTCCAGGCATTTGCCACTAATGTCTGGCAGCTTTTTCTGCTGCGCGGGGTGATGGGGTTAACCTCCGGATATATTCCTAATGCGATGGCGCTGGTTGCGTCACAGGTTCCACGCGAGCGCAGCGGCTGGGCGCTGAGTACGCTCTCTACGGCGCAAATTAGCGGCGTCATTGGCGGACCGCTGATGGGAGGCTTTATCGCCGATCATGTTGGCTTACGGGCGGTATTCTGTATTACCGCCGCCTTGCTGGTGGTGAGTTTTCTGGTCACACTGTTCTTGATCAAAGAGGGCGTTCGCCCGACGGTTAAAAAAAGTGAACGTCTGAGTGGGAAGGCCGTGTTTGCCTCGCTTTCGCATCCGGCGTTGGTGATCAGCCTGTTTTTTACCACCATGGTGATTCAACTGTGTAACGGTTCAATTGGGCCGATTCTGGCGCTGTTTATCAAATCGATGGTCCCAGATAGTTCGAATATTGCCTTTCTCAGCGGGCTGATAGCTTCAGTACCGGGCATTTCTGCTCTGATTTCCGCGCCTCGACTGGGTAAATTAGGCGACCGTATTGGTACTGAGCGGATTTTAATGGCGACGTTAATCTTTGCGGTGGTGCTGTTTTTCGCCATGTCGTGGGTCACCACGCCGTTGCAGTTGGGAGTACTACGTTTTCTGCTTGGATTTGCCGACGGCGCGATGTTGCCGGCGGTGCAGACGCTGCTGGTGAAATACTCCAGCGACCAGATAACCGGGCGCATCTTTGGCTATAACCAGTCATTTATGTATCTCGGCAACGTCGCCGGGCCATTAATGGGGGCGACGGTTTCGGCAATGGCGGGGTTCCGTTGGGTGTTCATTGCTACAGCAAGCATTGTGCTTATCAATATCTGGCAACTAGCTATCGCGTTACGACGTCGGCGCGGGGTTCGTTGAGTTCCTGATTAACAACGCTGCCTGTCAGCGTTGTTAATCCATAATTGCGTATTATATATTTGTGTGATTATTAATTTTCTTACCTTTTTATATTGAATAATTCTGCATCCAGACGCATTTACCCTTATTTTGTGTTGTGATTGTTTTCGCAAATCTTTTTATTCCTTATAAAAATACAACTTTCATCCTCTAGGCAGTTGTGAGCCTTAATGATAACGTGGCCCATATTTTGTTAAGGGAATAGGCAAATGAAAAACCTCGTCACTGAGTTGTTACTTAAGCTCGCGCAAAAAGAAGAAGAGTCGCAAGATCTGGCGGCACAGGTCGAAACGTTGGAACGGGTAATCATCGAAATGCTGCGCAATATGGCGTGGAACGATCGGCAAATATTTATTCGTCAAATTGAGGGGGCGCTGGCTGATGTAAACCACATGCCCGCGTTTCTGACGAACATACATAGCGCTTGCGAGGGCGTACAAAAAGCGTTTTGAACCCTCTGTGGCGGGACACCCACAAATTATCATAAAAGTGTCACATCAAATACTTATAGTCGCTTTGTTTTAATTTTACCGTATTTATACATGGAGAATATAAAGTGAAACAAAGTGCACTCGCTATTGCCCTGTTACCTTTGCTGTTTACCCCGGTTATTAATGCAGAAACATCTACTGTAGCGGTTATGGATAATCGTGCCGCTCAAGGTGATATCACCACGCCGGGTGGCGCTCGCCGATTGTCTGCCGATCAAACGGCGGCTCTGCGCGAATCCCTGAACGATAAACCAGCCAAAAATATTATTTTGCTGATTGGCGATGGGATGGGCGATTCCGAAATAACGGCAGCGCGAAATTATGCTGAAGGCGCGGGCGGCTTTTTTAAAGGTATTGATGCTTTACCGCTGACCGGGCAATACACGCATTATGCGTTGGATAAGAAAACAGGGAAACCTGATTATGTGACAGATTCAGCAGCATCCGCGACGGCGTGGACGACCGGCGTTAAAACTTACAATGGTGCTCTGGGCGTTGATATTCGTGAAAAAGATCACGCCACTATTCTGGAAATGGCCAAAGCGGCAGGTCTGGCGACAGGCAACGTTTCCACGGCTGAATTGCAGGATGCCACCCCGGCCGCACTGGTTGCCCATGTCACTTCGCGTAAATGCTATGGCCCGAGCGTGACGGCTGAAAAATGCCCGACGAACGCGCTGGAAAAAGGCGGTAAAGGGTCGATTACCGAACAATTATTAAATGCCCGTGCGGATGTTACGTTAGGCGGCGGAGCAAAAACATTTACTGAAACCGCTGCGGCAGGTGAGTGGCAGGGTAAAACTCTGCGAGAACAAGCACAGGCCCGTGGTTACCAGATGGTCAGTGATGCCGCGACGCTGGCGGCGATTACCGAAGCGAATCAGGATAAACCGCTGTTGGGTCTGTTCTCAGACGGCAATATGCCAGTGCGTTGGGAAGGCCCGAAAGCGTCTTATCACGGAAATCTGGATAAGCCGGTAGTGACCTGCACGCCAAATCCAAAACGTAACGACAGCGTGCCAACGCTGGCGCAGATGACGGATAAAGCGATTGAGCTGTTAAGCAAAAATGAGAAAGGTTTCTTCCTGCAAGTAGAAGGCGCGTCAATCGACAAACAAGATCATGCCGCTAACCCGTGTGGACAAATTGGTGAAACGGTCGATCTGGATGAAGCGGTGCAGCGTGCTCTTGCTTTTGCTAAGAAAGATGGCAACACCCTGGTTGTGGTAACCGCTGACCACGCGCATGCCAGCCAGATCGTCGCACCGGATACCAAAGCACCCGGTTTAACGCAAGCGCTGAACACCAAAGATGGCGCGGTGATGGTCATTAGCTATGGCAACTCTGAAGAAGAGTCCCAGGAGCACACCGGCAGCCAACTGCGTATTGCAGCCTATGGCCCTCATGCGGCGAATGTGGTTGGCCTGACCGATCAAACCGATCTGTTTTACACCATGAAAGCGGCGTTAGGACTGAAATAAGCTGACACCCGACGGCAATACTTTTGCCGTTGGGTGGTATTTTTATCGTTAGCAGCCAAACTTACCTGTGTGTCGTCGTTCAGAAAAGGATGGTGCTATGAAAATTACATTATTAATGACGTTACTCTTTGGCCTTATTTTTTTAACTACAGTCGGTGCTGCCGAGAAGACGTTAACCCCGCAACAACAGCGTATGACCACCTGCAATCAGCAGGCAACGGCGCAGACCTTAAAAGGGGATGCGCGTAAGACCTACATGAGTGATTGCCTGAAAAACAGTAAATCTGCGCCTGAGGAAAAGAGCCTGACGCCGCAGCAGCAGAAAATGCGTGAATGCAACGTCAAGGCGACGGAACAGTCGCTGAAAGGCGATGATCGTAATAAGTTTATGAGCGCTTGCCTGAAAAAATCTGCTTAGCACTTCCGGGTGAGCAGGTAAAATCGCTCACCCGAAATATCATACTTCCGCCACCAGACCCCTTCCTATAATTTGGGAAATTTGTTTCAGAATATTCCCAAATACGATGAATGATGAAAACTTTTATCAAAAGAAGGTCGTCCCGAATGAAGCATTTATATTGCTTCATCAAAATGACCACCAACGTTCCGGTCTGCGATTTGCCCGACGAATCAGGCTGCCGCGAGCGGTGGGACTGGGGGGAATGTTTTTCCCTATCGCGTCGGTATTAGTTTCTCAGCCAATAACCGGAGGCTGGTGGCTTTTGCTGGTGGGATGGGCGTTTGTCTGGCCGCATCTGGCATGGCAATTGGCAAGTAAAGCTATCGATCCACTGCATAGCGAATATACCAACTTAAAAGCCGATGCCATCCTCGCCGGGATGTGGATGGGGATTATGGGGATAAACTTGCTGCCATCCACGGCGCTGTTGATGATTATCTGTATCAACCTGATGGGCGCAGGGGGGATGCGTGTCTTCATCGCAGGTGCCGTGTTGATGGTGGTTTCATGCCTGGTGACGTTACAGTTAACGGATATCCCCGTGGCTTTTAGCAGTACGCAACTGGGCGTGCTGCTGTCGCTGCCGGTGTTAGTGGTTTACCCGTTGCTGTTTGCCTGGGTGAGTTACCAGACACTCATCAGGCTGGCAGAACATAAACGCCGCTTACAGGTTATGAGTACGCGAGATGGGATGACCGGGGTTTATAACCGACGTCATTGGGAACTGTTGCTGCGGAATGAATTTGATAATTGCCGCCGCCATCAGCGTGACGCCACGCTCCTTATCATCGATATTGACCATTTTAAGAGTATCAATGATACCTGGGGCCATGACGTCGGGGATCAGGCCATTGTTGCACTGACCCGCCAGTTACAGATGACCTTACGCGGTAGCGATGTGATTGGTCGCTTTGGCGGTGATGAGTTCGCGGTAATCATGTGTGGCACGTCAGCGAGCAGCGCGATTGCAGCGATGTCACGTGTTCACGAACGGCTTACCCAACTGCGTTTATCCTGCGCGCCGCAGGTTGACCTGCGCATTAGCGTGGGCGTTGCGCCGCTGACATCTGAAACTGAACACTATCGAGAATGGTTAAAATCAGCAGATATGGCTCTCTACAAAGCAAAGAATTCCGGACGTAACCGCACTGAAGCGGCGGCCTGACGTCCGGCGGTGTTAACTCAGGAGCGGCTGAGTTTTTCCGACTGCTCCATGCACTTAATCATCGCTTCAATCACCGATGAACGGAAACCGCGTTCTTCCAGGACGCGTACCGCCTCAATGGTGGTTCCACCCGGCGAGCACACCATATCCTTTAATTCGCCTGGATGTTTACCCGTTTCCAGCACCATCTTCGCCGAACCCATTACCGCTTGTGCTGCAAATTTATAAGCCTGCGCGCGGGGCATCCCCCCCTGAACGGCGGCATCTGCCATCGCTTCGATAAACATAAATACATAGGCCGGTGCTGAACCGCTGACGCCAACGACCGGATGAATCATTGCCTCCGCAATGACTTCAGCTTCGCCAAAGCAGCGGAAGATATTGAGCACGTCGGCCGTATCTTCCGGCGTGACTAAGGCGTTTGGCGTGACGGAGGTCATTCCGGCGTTCACCAGTGATGGCGTGTTTGGCATCGCGCGAATGATTTTACGGTCATGACCCAGCGCGCGAGCGAGCTGATCGAGGGTGACGCCCGCGGCAATCGAAACGACAAGGGAGTCTTTGTTCAGGCTGGAGGTAATTTCGCTCAGCACCTTAATCATAATGCCTGGCTTTACGGCCCCAAAAACAATATCAGCGATCTGCGCGACTTCTTGTGCAGACTGCGCCGCATTAATGCCGTACTGGTCGTGTAGTGCGGCGACCTTATCGGGGGAAGGGGTGTAGACCCAGATTTGTCCGGGGAGAACCTGACCGCTGGCGATCATGCCGCCAAGAATGGCTTTGCCCATATTACCGCAGCCGATAAAACCAATTTTCTTGTCCATCTTGTCACTCCCTATGGATGATATTCATTGTTTTATACCCTAAATACTTCAAGTTACTTGAAGTATTTAGGGTAAATCTGGGAAAGGTAAGCTTAGCGCGGAATGAATATGTGCAGAAGGAGAAACAGCACTTTGCCTGAAAGTAAAAGCACGCGACAATGTGCGACAGCACACCAGTGGGGAGAAGTTATGACAATATGGGTGGATGCCGATGCGTGTCCGAATGTGATTAAAGACATTTTGTACCGCGCCTCTGAGCGCATGCAAATGCCGCTTGTTTTAGTGGCCAATCAAAGCCTGCGCGTCCCGCCTTCGCGTTTCATCAGCACATTACGTGTGCCTGCGGGCTTTGACGTGGCTGATAACGAGATTGTGCGTCAGTGCAGCGCCGGTGATTTAGTGATAACGGCAGATATTCCGCTGGCGGCTGAAGTGATTGAAAAGGGTGCGGCGGCGCTTAACCCGCGTGGCGAACGTTATACCGACGCGACGATCCGTGAGCGTCTGATGATGCGTGATTTTATGGATACACTGCGTGCCAGCGGTATTCAGACCGGGGGGCCGGATAGCCTTTCGCCCCGCGACAGACAGCATTTTGCGGCTGAACTGGATAAGTGGTGGCTGGAAGTTCAGCGTAGAAAATAGAGTGTGTAATTTATTATTTACACTTTATTCATTGTGAATTCTTGTTATAGTAGGGGTTAACTCACCTCGCCATTTCTTCTGTAATTTTTTATTTACAGTTTTGGCGGTGTACTAGTTTGATGATATGATTATATTTTTAACCGCATCAGATCCCGCTTGTTGGCGGCTCTCTGGGGAAATTCTGTGATGACGCAACCTCTTTTTCTTGTTGGCCCCCGGGGGTGTGGTAAGACGACAACCGGTATGGTGCTGGCAAAGGCTATTGATTTCCAGTTCGTTGATACCGATCGCTGGTTGCAATCGCACGTGCAAATGACCGTGGCGGAAATCGTCGAAAGAGAAGGATGGGAAGGGTTTCGTGCCCAGGAAACGACCGCTCTGCAGGCTGTCACAGCTCCTGCCACGGTTGTTGCGACCGGCGGCGGTATCATTCTTACCGAGTTTAATCGCCGCTACATGCGCAGCCACGGCGTGGTTATCTATCTAAGCGCACCGGTATCGGTACTGGTTGATCGTCTGGAGGCCACGCCTGAAGAAGGATTACGACCGACTCTAACCGGCAAGCCGTTGACCGAAGAGGTTCAGGAAGTGCTCGCCCAGCGCGATGTTTTGTATCGCGAGGCTGCGCACTATATCGTTGATGCCACCAATCCGCCTTCGCAGGTAGTGGAAGACATTCTTGGAATACTGGCGCAGGCAGCGCCACGGTTGCAGGGCGGTGTCTATACTTAATGTTCATCCAGTGAAAAGGAAGAACTATGCCGACACAACCACCTTACCCACGTCAAGCGACCATTGTTACGGTTGAAAAAGGGACGCCAGGCCAGACGGTAACCTGGTATCAACTTCGTGCCGATCACCCTAAACCGAATTCGTTGATCAGTGAGCATCCTTCAGCTCAGGAAGCGATGGATGCTAAAAAACGCTACGAAGACCCCGATAAAACCTGATATGAAGACCGCTCTGGCACGAGTCTTAAAAGTGCCAGTCCGGGCGTGCATCACATTATTTTAAATTTCGCCGTATACAGTAAAAATTGAAAATTAAACAATAACAATCCAGTACTGGAATGATCTGGAATCTTTACACAATACACCGCCGATCTACTGCTACGCTTTTGAGCATTTGTAGCACAGGTCAGCGCCCGGCACTTATCCGGGATTTCACAGCAAAGTAAGAAGACGGTGGAGCAACAAATGAGTACGTCGTTGGCTATCCTCACGATTGGCGTTGTGCCGATGTGTGAGATGTTACCGCTCCTGACGGAATATATTGATGAACAGCACATTACTCACCACAGTCTGCTGGGGCAGATGCAGCGAGAAGATGTGATGGCCGAGTACGGGGCTTCACCCGGTGACGAGCTGTTATTAACACTGCTTAGCGACCACCAACTTGCTCATGTCTCACGTCAGAAAGTGGAACGCTCGCTGCAAAGCATTGTGGAGGTTCTCGATAATCAGGGATTTGATGTGATCCTGCTGATGAGTACCGCCTCAATCACCCGTCTGACCGCCCGCAATAGTATCTTGTTGGAACCCATACGCATTATTCCCCCGTTAGTGGCTTCAATTGTCGAAGGGCATCAGGTTGGGGTCATTGTACCTGTTGCTGAATTGCTCAAAGCCCAGACACAAAAGTGGCAGGTGTTACAAACTCCGCCAGTGTACGCCGTGGCGAATCCAGTAGAAGGTTCCGAACAACAGCTGATTGATGCCGGGAAATATCTCCTTGAGCAAGGTGCTGATGTTCTTATGCTGGACTGCCTGGGGTTTCATCAACGTCATCGTGATTTACTGCAAAAGTCGCTGGATGTCCCGGTTCTGTTGTCCAATGTGTTGATTGCTCGACTGGCTTCGGAATTGCTGGCGTAATTTTGCGTGACAGGTGGAACGTCAGCCCCCTATATTGGTTCCTAACTTAATCACGAGATAGGGCCAGTTGTATGCTTCAAAGTAATGAATACTTTTCCGGCAAAGTAAAATCGATCGGTTTTACCAGCAGCAGTACTGGCCGCGCCAGTGTAGGCGTGATGGCTGAAGGTGAATATACCTTTGGTACTGCGGCGCCTGAAGAGATGACGGTAGTTAGTGGCGCACTGAACGTGCTGCTGCCAGGGGAAACCGAGTGGAAAGTGTATGCCGCAGGAGACGTGTTTAACGTACCGGGCAACAGCGAGTTTCATCTGCAGGTAGCAGAGCCAACATCCTATCTTTGCCGTTACCTGTAAGCGTAAAAATGACGAATGGCGATATTGAGTCGCCATTCGCTAAACACGGCTTAACGTTGCGCTTCGCCGCCTAATCCTTCCACCAGACTTTTAATCAGCGCCGCCAGTTCACCTGTCATCAGGATGAAATCGGCATCAAAACGCTGAGCATAATCTTCGCGGTCGATATCTTCATTCTGATCGCGCAGCTCGTCGCTGAACTTCAGGCGCTTAATGGAGCCGTCGTCACACATAACAAACTGAATGCGTTGCTGCCAGTCGAGGGCCAGCTTGGTGACCAGTTTGCCCGCTTCGATATGCACGGCGATTTCGTCGCAGACCAGATCCTGCTTTTTCGCGCGGATCACACCGCCGTCTTCAAGGATCGCTTTCAGTTCAGCTTCATCCAGCAGTTGGAAGCCCTGCGCCGTGGTGCCGGAGCGAACCCATTCGGTCAGCGTCAGCTCAATAGGGTTTTCCATCGTCAACGGAACGACCGGCAGCGAACCGAGACTCTTACGCAGCAGCGCCAGCGTATCTTCGGCTTTTTTCGCGCTCGCACAATCAACCATGATCAGATCGTTGACGGTATCGATCCACATCATTGTCTGGCTGAAGCGGCTAAAGGCGCGCGGCAGCAATGAGTGCAGAACTTCATCTTTCAGCGAGTCTTTTTCGGTCTTCTTAAGTTTGCGACCTTGCTCAGCTTCCAGTTTGAATATTTTGGCTTCCAGCGCCTGTTTGATAACCGGCGACGGCAGAATTTTTTCTTCTTTGCGGGCGCAGATAATAATTTGGCCATTGGCGGTATGCGTTAATGCATCGCTGTGCGATCCCATCGGCGGAACCCAGCCCATTTTTGCCATATCCTGGCTACCGCAAGGGGTGAACGTCATTGATGCCAGCTGTTTTTCCATCTCTTCGGCTCGCAAAGAAACATCGCGGCTAAGACGGTAAACCATTAAATTTTTGAACCACAGCATGATAATTTCCACGGCCTTGTCGTTAAATCCAGCGGGCATGATAGCGAATTGTCGCTATGCTTGCATTGTTAATCGGGAAGAGGAGCAAACAGTGCGTATAGGTATCGATTTGGGCGGTACGAAAACGGAAGTTATTGCGCTTGGCGATGCGGGCGAGCAGCTTTTTCGCCATCGCCTGCCCACGCCGCGTGATGATTATCGGCAAACGATAGAAACCATCGCCACGCTGGTGGAGATGGCGGAAAACGCCACCGGGCAGACGGGAACCGTGGGAATGGGCATTCCAGGTTCAATCTCGCCCTACACCGGGGTGGTAAAGAATGCCAACTCGACCTGGCTTAACGGACAACCTTTTGACAAAGACCTGAGTTCGCGTCTGAATCGCGAAGTGCGGTTGGCAAATGATGCCAACTGTCTGGCGGTTTCAGAAGCGGTGGATGGTGCGGCGGCGGGGGCGCAAACCGTGTTTGCGGTGATTATCGGCACTGGATGTGGCGCAGGCGTGGCACTGAATGGTCGGGCGCACACCGGCGGCAACGGTACCGCAGGGGAGTGGGGGCATAATCCGCTGCCGTGGATGGACGAAGATGAGCTGCGTTTTCGACAGGAAGTCCCCTGTTATTGTGGCAAGCAAGGCTGCATTGAAACCTTCATTTCCGGGACCGGTTTTGCCACCGACTACCAGCGTCTGAGCGGTAAGAAGCTCAAAGGTAATGAAATTATCAGCCTTGTTAATGCGCAGGATGCTCTTGCGGAGCAAGCGTTGAGCCGCTATGAGCGTCGTCTGGCGAAATCACTGGCTCATGTGGTGAATATTCTCGATCCGGACGTCATTGTGCTGGGTGGCGGAATGAGCAATGTCGACCGACTGTATCAAAACGTTCCGACGTTGATTAAGCAGTTTGTCTTTGGTGGCGAGTGCGAAACGCCTCTACGCAAGGCGCTACACGGGGATTCCAGCGGTGTACGCGGTGCGGCCTGGCTGTGGCCGCAGGAGTAATGTTCGCGTAGCCGGGTAGCGCAGATGCTATCCGGCAGCGTGTGTCATCTGGGGGACTGCGCGCTTCAGGCGACCGTACAGCAACAGTGACGACATCGCAGAAAACGACAGTAGTGCCGCCGGCAGTGTCACGTAGTTGTAGGCAAAGCCCAGCGTCAGCATCATGCCACCGCAATAAGCGCCAATCGCGCTGCCGAGGTTAAAGGCAATTTGCCCGCCAGCCGCACCCAGCAGCTCCCCTCCTTTAGCATTTTGCAGCAGTAAAATTTGCAGCGGCGCCGACAGGGCAAACAGGCCCGCGCAGCAAATAAAGGCGAAGGTCAGCGACGCGACTTTGATCCCGCCAAAGGCAAAGAGCAACAGCAGAGCCAGCACAATCACGAAGTCGGTTATCACCGCAATGCGCAGCGGCGTATAGCGACCAGACAGCCGACCGCTCAGCAGATTTCCCAACACCATTCCTAATCCTACCAGCATCATGATGAAGGTCATCAGCGATTCGGAGAAGCCGGAGATATACATCATGTACGGTTTGACGTAGCTGAACCAGGCGAAAACCCCGGCGTTACCGAACATGGTGGCGGAGAAAATGAGCCACGGGGCGGGGCTTTTCAAAAAGTGAAATTGTTCGCGCAGTTTTCCTTTTGCTTCATCGCTGATGTTGGGTACCCAAAAAGCGACCGAGACCATCACGGCGATATTAAAGACGGCAATCAGCAGGAACGTATAGCGCCAGCTAAATTCCTGACTCAGCCAGGTGCCGAAAGGAATGCCAACCAGATTGGCTACGGTCATCCCCGAAATCATACCCGCGACGGCGGCGGTGACTTTTCCCGGACGGGCGAGCTTCGACAGGATTATTGCGCCAACGCCAAAAAACGCACCATGCGGGAAGCCGGAGACCAGCCTGCCTACCGCCAGCATAAAATAGGAGGAGGAGAGGGTGAAGATGGTGTTGCCAATCACACACAGTGTGACCAGAAACAGCAGAATATGCTTGAGTGAAAAACGGCTGGAAAAGAGCGCAATAATGGGGGCGCCCAGCACCACGCCAAAGGCGTAAAACGAGATCATATGGCCAGCGGCAGGAATAGAAATTCCCACGTCCTGCGCCAGCTCGGTGAGAACGCCCATAATGCCAAACTCGGCCATGCCCAGCCCAAATGTTCCCAGCGCTAAAGAGAAAATGACTTTTTTCATACCACCTGCCAACAAGAAAGACGCAGGATGTGCGTCATAGCGGCGAACGTTCGCCGCCAATAGCGATAGCTTGCGGATAAGCGAAGTGGAATGCCATTTCATATCCGTCCCTGAGTATGCAATATTGTGCTACATAGAGTGCCGGATGGCGCTAGCGCTTATCCGGCCTGTGACACCACATCCGCTGGTCGATTACTCCACCGCAAACATCTTGTCGAGTTTGCTGTAGCCCAGACCGTTGATTTTTTTCACCTTGATCTGCACCGGAATGCGTTCTTTCATTGCTTCGACGTGGCTGATGACGCCAATGGTTTTACCGGTAGCGTTGAGCGCATCCAGCGCGTCCAGAGCGGTATCCAGCGTTTCACTGTCCAGCGTGCCGAAGCCTTCGTCGAGGAACAGGGAGTCAATTCGTGTTTTGTGGCTGACCAGATCGGATAATGCCAGCGCCAGCGCCAGACTCACCAGGAAGCTCTCGCCGCCGGAAAGCGTACGCGTGTCACGCACCGCATCGGCCTGCCAGGTATCAACCACTTCCAGCTCTAACGCTTCGCTGGCCTTGCGCTGCAACAAATAGCGACCGTGCAGACGGGTTAACTGGTTGTTGGCAAGCCAGACGAGGTTATCCAGCGTCAGCCCCTGGGCAAATTTGCGGAACTTATCTCCCTCTTTCGAGCCGATCAGCGCATTCAAATACCCCCAGTCTTCGACCTGCTGTGCGACTTTTTCAATCTCCTGCATCAGCGCCTGCTGCTGCTGGCGGTTTTCAGCATCTTGCTTAAGCTGCTGGCGAATTTCGCCCTGACGAGTCGTGTTATCGCGTAGCAGCTGGGTGAGCTGCGCCAGCGCGTCGTGTAGATGTTGTGCGGTAAGCGAGAGATCTACCCCGGTTGGTTGCTGCTGTTGATGAGTCGTCAGCGCCTGCTGGGCCTGATTAAGCAGCGTTTGCGCCTGTTGTTGCTGGCTTTCCAGCGATTGCTTCAACTGCTCAAGACGGTTGAAAGTCTCTTCATCCAGCAGGGCGGCAATAAAGGCGTCACGATTGTCAAAGATGCTGGCCTGCAATGCGGAATCAAACTGCGCCTGAATGTCTGCGGCGCGCTGAACGTCCTGCGCCTCCTGCTGTTGCAAGGTTTGCCACTGTCCCTGTAAAGAGAGGCAATCGTCGTGCACCTGCCGCCAGTTTTCCAGCGACAAATCCTCAATGTCTTCAGAAAGCGCCTCGGTTTCTGGCAGCGTTTCCAGCAGCGGCGCAAGCTGGGCAATCCGGGCCTGTAACTCGGTCAGTTCATTCTGGCGCTGTTGCCACATTTGCGCTTCGTTCGCCCGTTCGCTTAGCCATGAGGCAACGTTATCCTCTGGCGGAAGGGCCAGACCATGACGGGCCAGCTCGACGGTTAGCATCGCCTGGCGCTGGTCAATATGCTGCTGGAGCTGGGTAATCTGCTCGGTATGGGCTGCGATTTGCGCCTGCAGGGTATGACGCAGGCTCAACTGGTGAAGCTGTTGTTCGTGCTCTTCCTGAGCGGCCAGCCACGGGGCAATGTCATCCTGCGGTTGTAGCGTGACGTTGAGGCTGGCGGTGACGGTCAGCCACTCTTGAGTAAGTGCTTGCTCCTCCTGAGAAAGCGTCTGTGCTTCGCGTTCATCCCGCTGAAGTTGCTGCGTGATCGCCTCAAGCTGGCCGCGTAACGTGGAACCTTCATCGGCCAGCGTTTTGACCTCTTTTTCCAGCGCTTCACGCCGCGTCTGATTCACGCTCAGTTCGAGCGTTTGATAGCGTTCAATCGCCGGATGTGCGGTGGAGCCGCATAGCGGGCAAGGCATGCCGGATTGCAATAATGCCCGTTGGCTTTCCAGATCTTTGATGCGGGCTTCCTGCTCGCAAATGACTTTTACATCGGTAAGTTGCTGATTTTTATCTTTATAGCGCTGACGTTTTTCGGCAAGCACCGCGTTGCGCTGAGTTAGCTCTTGCTGACGCTGTACAAGCGTGGCGCGTAACTGTGCCAGTTGCTTTTGCTTCGGGGCGATTTGCCCGTGCAGATTGCTCAGCCGCTGGCGTAGCGGACGAAGCTGCACATGTTGTGCCAACGCATCCGTTACCTCCTGAGGCGAAAGGGTCAGCGCGGGAAGCGTTAGTGCATTGAGCTTACGGGTGTCGTTCTCCCGCAACTGCTGCCACTGGCGTAGCTGGGCGCTGGCGTCGGACTGTTGCGCCAGAAGCGCTTTCCATCCTGCCAGTTCGCTACTCCATAAGCGGAAGCGGTCATGTTCGTTCAGCCAGTCGGTTAACGTCTGTTGTTCGGCGAGTATCGCGGTCGATTGCGTGTGCGCCTGCTGACGGATGCGCCCGCGCAGCGCTAAGCTGCTTTGTAAGCGAGTATTCACTTCCTGAATCTTCTGGCGCGTGCGCTCGATAGTAGCCGTTTGTTCCTGGATTCGCTCCCAGTGTGGGCGTAATGCTCTGGCTGGCTGCGCCAGGCTCAGCGCTGCCAGCTGCGGCTGCGCGTCTTCTTGCACCTGAAGTGCTGCCTGTAATGCCTGCTGGTGGCGGTTTATGTCCGTCTGAAGCTCATTTTGCCGAATAAGCCAGTTGAGGTGCTGTTGCTGGATTTGTTGGCTGGTAAGGTATTGTTTTTCTTCGTCAGTAAGTACCTGCAAACTTTCTGTCAGGGACTGCACCTGCTCTGGTGCTAACAGCGCAACGCCGCTGGCCTGGGCCTGCAGCTTTTCCAGTTCTGTACGCGCTGACTTGTGCTTTTCAAACACCATGGCGGAGATTTGGCCGTAGATCTCAGTACCGGTTAACTCTTCCAGCAGCTCGGCGCGCTCTTTCGGTTTGGCATTAAGAAAGGCGGCAAACTGCCCCTGAGACAGCAGCATCGAACGGGTAAAACGCCCGTAATCCAGCCCGGTAAGCTCGGCTGTCATCTCCAGCTTGTCTTTGACTTTATCGGCGAGGATTTTACCGTCGGCGCAGCGGGCCAGCTCTACGCGCGGGACCTGCAGGTTGCCCTCAGGCTGGTTGCGTGCCCGGTTCTGACTCCAGAATGCGCGGTAGGCTTCGCCGCGCACCTCAAACTCGACCTCGGCCAGACACTCCGCAGTGTCGCGGGTCATCAGGTCATTTTGCGACTGTGACACGTTATTCAGGCGTGGCGTTTCGTGGTACAGGGCGAGGCATATCGCGTCCAGCAGGGTGGTTTTCCCCGCGCCCGTTGGCCCGGTGATGGCGAACAACCCGTTGCTGGCAAAAGGTTCTGCCGTGAAATCGACTTTCCATTCTCCCTTCAGGGAGTTGAGGTTCTTCAGGCGCAGGCTGAGAATTTTCATGCTTCACTCTCCCCTGCAAGCGTGTGTAAGGTTGCGCTAAACAGCTGATTCAACCGCTCGCGCTGAGGCTCTTCGAGCTCTTCCAGCGCCAGGCGGCGGTCAAAAACTTCCGTTACGCTTAGCTCGCTTAACGTTTCGCGTCGTTCACTGGCCATAATACGTTCACGTTGTTCCCGACTGCGGCGCACCAATAACACCTCGACCGGTAAATCTTCGGTTAAGGCCTGGATCTTACGTTGCATGTCATGCAGATAGTCGTCGGTGGTGATTTCAATATCCAGCCATATCGGCGGCTCTTGTGGTACGTTACGCCACTGTTCAAGCTGGGTGGTAATGGCAGCTAAATCGCCTTTCAGTACCGCAAGCGGCTGGGTGACCGGTACGGTGAGATTTTCAACGGCGCTGAGTTTCCCCGCTTCAAAGCTCACCAGATGTACACATTTGTTTTTGCCGCACTCGTCAAAACTGAGGGCAATCGGTGAACCGCAGTAGCGAATATGGTCCGTCCCGCCGATAACCTGCGCCCGGTGAATATGCCCCAGTGCGATGTAGTCCGCGGGTGGAAAGTTTTGCGCCGGAAAGGCGTCCAGCGTACCGATATAAATGTCACGTACGGCGTCACTTTTACTGGCGCCAACGGTGGTCAAATGCCCGGTCGCAATGATGGGCAGGTTTCGATCGCCACGCAGCGTGCAGGCGTCCTGATACTGCTGCTGGTAATAGTCGGTGATCGCCCCCAGCAGATGCTGCTGTTTTTCTTGTCCGGTTAGCCCGGCCTGGCTGGTAATGATGTCACGTGGTCGTAAGAAAGGAACCGGACACAGGATCGCTCCCGGCGTGCCATCACGTTGCGGCAGTACCTGCGGCGCATGGCCGGCGCTGGCAACGACCGTGGTGTTGAGAAACGCCAGAATATCGCGGGATTCATTGAGCGTGGCGACGGAATCGTGGTTGCCTGCCAGCACCACCAGATGACAGCCAGTTTGCTGCAGATTGACGACAAAACGGTTATACAGCTCACGGGCGTAGCTTGGCGGTGAGCCGGTATCGAAAATATCGCCAGCCACAATAATGGCATCCACCTGCTGGGATTGTGCCGTCTCCAGCAGCCAGTCGAGAAAGGCCTGATGTTCAGCGGCGCGGCTCTTGCTGTAGAAATTTTGGCCCAGATGCCAGTCAGACGTGTGAAGGATGCGCATAAGAGTTCCATGACGATAAAACAGTGGCGGGGATTATAACCTTTCAGGGACGGTAATATCTTGTCTCCGGGCTGTCATAATTCGTCTGGCTGCGTTAAACCTGGACTATCTTTTCATAAATCTGTCATAAAACTGACGCATAATGGCACCGTATTGATGGCAAACGATTTAATTATAAACAGGGCAAATCATGGCGAGACGTATTCTGGTCGTAGAAGATGAAGCTCCAATTCGTGAAATGGTCTGCTTCGTGCTCGAGCAAAACGGTTTTCAACCCGTAGAAGCCGAAGACTATGACAGTGCTGTGAACCAACTCAATGAACCCTGGCCGGATCTCGTCCTGCTTGACTGGATGCTTCCCGGCGGCTCGGGTCTACAGTTTATTAAGCATCTCAAGCGCGAAGCCATGACACGGGACATCCCCGTGATGATGCTGACGGCGAGGGGAGAAGAGGAAGATCGCGTCCGGGGTCTGGAAACCGGTGCGGATGACTATATTACCAAGCCGTTTTCTCCCAAAGAGCTGGTGGCGCGTATTAAAGCTGTGCTGCGTCGAATTTCCCCCATGGCGGTGGAAGAGGTGATTGAGATGCAGGGGCTGAGTCTTGATCCCACTTCGCATCGCGTGATGACCGGCGAAGAACCGCTGGATATGGGGCCGACCGAATTCAAACTGTTGCACTTCTTTATGACTCACCCCGAACGCGTATACAGTCGTGAACAGCTCCTCAATCATGTCTGGGGAACCAATGTCTACGTGGAAGACCGGACAGTTGATGTGCATATCCGCCGATTACGTAAAGCGCTGGAGCACAGCGGACACGATCGTATGGTGCAGACAGTTCGCGGGACGGGATATCGTTTTTCGACCCGCTTTTGACTGACAAGAATCAGGGCCTGATGGATTAGGTCGTTTATGGAGTAAGACGTTTGCTAGAACGATTGTCATGGAAAAGGTTGGTACTGGAGCTGATCCTGTGCTGCATACCGGCATTTATCCTTAGCGCTTTTTTCGGTTACCTGCCCTGGTTTTTACTGGCGTCGGTAACGGGCCTGCTTATCTGGCATTTCTGGAATTTATTACGTTTATCCTGGTGGTTATGGGTCGACAGAAGTATGACGCCGCCACCAGGGCGAGGCAGTTGGGAGCCGTTGTTATATGGGCTGCATCAAATGCAGCTTCGCAACAAAAAGCGCCGTCGAGAACTGGGTAACCTGATTAAACGTTTTCGCAGCGGGGCGGAATCCCTACCCGACGCGGTGGTGTTGACCACCGAAGAAGGCGGTATCTTCTGGTGTAACGGACTGGCTCAGCAGGTTCTGGGACTGCGTTGGCCGGACGATAGCGGGCAAAATATTCTTAACCTGCTGCGCTACCCGGAATTCACACAATATCTGAAAACGCGCGATTTTAGCCGGCCAATCAATCTGGTGCTCAATACCGGACGGCATCTGGAAATTCGCGTGATGCCCTATACCGATAAGCAATTGTTGATGGTGGCACGCGACGTTACCCAGATGCACCAACTGGAAGGTTCACGGCGTAACTTTTTCGCCAACGCCAGCCATGAGCTGCGCACACCGCTGACGGTGCTGCAAGGCTACCTGGAAATGATGCAGGAGCATCCGCTGGAAGGGACAACGCGCGAAAAAGCGCTGCATACCATGCGTGAACAAACGTACCGTATGGAAGGTCTGGTGAAACAGCTGCTGACGCTGTCAAAAATTGAAGCTGCGCCGACGTTGCAGCTGAATGAGAAAGTCGATGTGCCCATGATGCTGCGCGTGATCGAGCACGAAGCGCAAACCCTGAGCCAGCATAAACATACGTTTACCTTTGATGTCGATAACAGCCTGAACGTGCGAGGCAACGAGGAGCAGTTGCGTAGCGCTATCTCGAATCTCGTGTACAACGCGGTTAACCACACACCAGCGGGAACGCACATTATCGTACGCTGGCAGCATGTGGCGTCGGGGGCGGAGTTTTGCGTGGAAGACAACGGTCCGGGCATTGCCCCCGAGCATATACCACGTTTGACCGAGCGTTTTTATCGTGTGGATAAGGCGAGATCGCGACAAACGGGCGGTAGCGGGCTGGGTCTGGCTATCGTGAAACATGCGCTGCATCATCACGACAGCCGTTTGAACATCGAAAGCGAACCAGGCAAAGGGACGCGATTTAGTTTCATGATCCCGGAACGTTTCATTGCCAAAAGTAACGGCTAAGACGTATTCGTAAGATAATCTTTCCAAAAGCCAGCGCAAGCTGGTTTTTTTTATGTGGTCAATAGATGCCTCCTGAATTTTACGACGTTTGATTGTTTTTTGTTCGAATTATTACCCATACCTTTTTCCATGAAATGGTTTTTTGTGCTAACCCTATTTTTCATATCGCTATATTGTTCTGGTTTTTGGATCCCACCTTGCTTTAAAACGTTATAAGCGTTTAAATTGCGCTCCAGGTGCTGTCATACCGACTGCATTTACGCGGTAAATCGAAAAACTATTCTTCGCCGCGCCAGGTCGGGAGTGTTTCCCGCTGGAATTGAGCAAAAATGCCGCTGTATTGTCCCCCAGGGAAAGGCAAAAATTTACTATTTTCAACACCACATCCACAGGCAGTAAGACTTTATGACCCATCAGTTAAAATCGCGCGATATTATCGCTTTGGGATTTATGACATTTGCACTGTTCGTTGGTGCAGGTAACATCATCTTCCCCCCAATGGTTGGTTTGCAGGCAGGTGAACACGTCTGGACTGCGGCTTTTGGCTTTTTGATTACCGCCGTTGGCCTGCCGGTACTTACCGTTGTCGCGCTGGCGAAAGTCGGCGGTGGTGTGGACCGACTGAGCACGCCTATCGGTAAAGTTGCCGGTCTGCTGCTGGCGACCGTTTGCTATCTGGCCGTTGGGCCGTTATTTGCTACCCCGCGTACCGCGACGGTCTCTTTCGAAGTCGGGATTGCACCGCTGACTGGTGACTCTGCGCTGCCGCTGTTTATCTATAGTGTTATCTATTTCGCGATTGTCATTCTGGTTTCGCTTTATCCAGGCAAACTGCTGGATACGGTGGGTAATTTCCTGGCACCGCTGAAAATCCTGGCGCTGGTGGTCCTGTCTGTCGCTGCAATCGTCTGGCCTGCAGGCCCGATCAGTAATGCGATGGAAGCCTATCAAACTGCGGCGTTTTCTAATGGCTTCGTGAACGGGTATCTGACCATGGATACGCTGGGCGCGATGGTGTTTGGTATTGTTATCGTTAACGCCGCTCGCTCGCGTGGTGTTACTGAAGCGCGTCTGCTGACCCGTTACACCGTTTGGGCGGGTTTAATGGCGGGTGTGGGCTTAACGCTGCTGTATCTCGCGCTGTTCCGTCTGGGTTCAGATAGCGCGATTCTGGTCGATCAGTCTGCTAACGGCGCGGCGATTCTGCATGCGTATGTTCAGCACACCTTTGGCGGTGCAGGAAGCTTCCTGCTGGCGGCGCTGATTTTCATCGCCTGTCTGGTCACCGCGGTTGGCCTGACCTGCGCCTGCGCAGAGTTCTTTGCCCAGTACGTTCCACTGTCTTATCGTACGCTGGTATTTATCCTCGGCGGCTTCTCGATGGTGGTTTCTAACCTGGGTCTGAGCCATCTGATTCAGATCTCTATTCCGGTGCTGACGGCTATCTATCCGCCATGTATCGCACTGGTTGTATTAAGCTTTACCCGCTCATGGTGGCATAATTCTTCCCGCGTCATTGCACCTGCGATGTTTATCAGCCTGATTTTTGGTATCCTTGATGGCATTAAAGCTTCTGCAATTGGCGACGTGTTACCGGCCTGGACCCAGCGTTTACCGCTGGCGGAGCAGGGGCTGGCGTGGTTGATGCCAACAGTCGTGATGGTGGTCCTGGCAGTTATCTGGGATCGCGCCGCGGGTCGACAAGTGACCTCCAGCGCACACTAATATCACTGACAATAAGTTTTAACCACGGGGCTATTAACATGGCCCCGTGGTTTTTTTATTGTGTTAACAGGTTAGGAATCGATGGAAAGTAATAACAAGCTAAAGCGTGGGCTGAGCACCCGGCACATCCGCTTTATGGCATTAGGTTCAGCAATTGGTACCGGGCTGTTTTACGGCTCGGCCGACGCCATCAAAATGGCGGGGCCAAGCGTGTTGCTGGCCTATATTATCGGCGGTGTCGCAGCGTACATTATTATGCGTGCGCTGGGCGAAATGTCTGTTCATAACCCGGCAGCCAGCTCCTTCTCGCGCTATGCGCAGGAAAACCTCGGACCGCTGGCAGGCTACATTACCGGCTGGACCTACTGTTTTGAAATCCTGATTGTCGCCATTGCCGACGTGACAGCCTTCGGCATATACATGGGCGTCTGGTTCCCGGCGGTACCGCACTGGATTTGGGTACTCAGCGTGGTGCTGATTATCTGCGCCATCAACCTGATGAGCGTGAAGGTGTTTGGTGAGCTGGAGTTCTGGTTCTCGTTCTTCAAAGTCGCCACCATTATCATCATGATTGTTGCCGGTTTCGGTATCATCATTTGGGGGATTGGCAACGGCGGACAACCAACCGGTATCCATAACTTATGGAGCAACGGTGGCTTCTTCAGCAACGGCTGGCTCGGCATGGTGATGTCGCTGCAAATGGTGATGTTTGCCTATGGCGGGATTGAGATTATCGGGATTACCGCAGGCGAAGCCAAAGATCCGGAAAAATCTATTCCGCGCGCCATCAATTCCGTACCAATGCGTATCCTGGTGTTTTATGTGGGGACGCTGTTCGTCATTATGTCTATCTACCCGTGGAACCAGGTGGGTACCGACGGTAGCCCGTTCGTTATGACGTTCCAGCATATGGGTATTACCTTTGCTGCCGGGATCCTCAACTTTGTGGTTCTGACTGCGTCGCTGTCGGCTATTAACTCTGACGTCTTCGGTGTGGGGCGTATGCTGCACGGCATGGCGGAGCAGGGCAGTGCCCCGAAAATGTTCGCCAAGACGTCGCGTCGTGGCGTGCCGTGGGTGACGGTAATGGTGATGACTATCGCGCTGCTGTTTGCGGTGTATCTTAACTACATCATGCCGGAAAACGTCTTCCTGGTGATCGCCTCTTTGGCGACTTTCGCCACGGTATGGGTGTGGATTATGATCCTGTTGTCGCAGATTGCTTTCCGTCGTCGTCTGCCGCCGGAAGAGGTCAAAGCGCTGAAATTTAAAGTACCGGGTGGGGTAACGACGACTGTTGTTGGCCTAATTTTCCTGGTCTTTATCATCGCGCTCATCGGCTATCATCCGGATACCCGCATTTCGCTGTACGTCGGCTTTGCGTGGATTGTTCTGCTGCTGGTCGGCTGGGGATTCAAGCGCCGTCGCGAGCGCCAACTGGCTGAAGCACAGTAATATTTTTGCCGGGTAGCTTTGCGTTACCCGGCAATTTTCTCCTCCCCCGAACTCCTCCCCCAATAAACGTTAAGATGATGAGTGATCCTGCACTTCGCTATGGCAAGGTGACGTCATTATCATCAAAGGGGATACGTGATGTTGAACGCCTGGCACCTTCCGGTTGCCCCATTTGTTAAGCAAAACAAAGATCAACTGACGATTACATTATGGTTGGCGGGGGAAAATCCACCCCAGCGGGTGACGCTACGCGCAGAAAACGATAACGAAGAGATTTCGCTGGCTATGCACAAGCAGCGCAGCCAGCCGCAGCCGGGCGTGATCGCGTGGCGAGCGGCGATCGATCTCTCCAGCGGGCAGCCTCGTCGACGCTATAGCTTTAAATTACTTTGGCCCGATCGTCAGCTGTGGTTCACCCCGCAGGGATTCGGCCGTTTTCCGCCTGCGCGTCTGGAGCAGTTTGCGGTTGATGTGCCGGATAACGGTCCGCAGTGGGTTGCCGATCAGATTTTCTATCAAATTTTCCCGGACCGTTTTGCCCGCAGCCAGTCGCGTGAAGCGGGCCAGGATAACGTCTATTACCACCACGCCGCCGGACACGACATCTTACGGCGCGAATGGGATGAACCGCTTACGGCTCAGGCCGGTGGCTCCACGTTCTATGGCGGTGATTTGGACGGCATCAGCGAAAAGCTACCGTACCTGAAAACGTTAGGGGTCACGGCGCTGTACCTGAATCCTGTATTTACCGCCCCGAGCGTGCATAAATACGATACCGAAGATTACCGTCATGTTGATCCGCAATTTGGCGGCGACAGGGCGCTCCTGCGTCTGCGGCACAACACCCAACAGCAGGGCATGCGTCTGATTCTCGACGGCGTCTTTAACCATAGCGGCGATTCGCACGCCTGGTTTGACCGACATAATCGGGGGACGGACGGGGCGTGCCATAATCCAGAATCCCCCTGGCGCGACTGGTATCATTTCTCAGCCGACGGCGTTGCGCTCGACTGGCTGGGATATTCCAGCCTGCCCAAGCTGGACTTTTCTTCGGAAAGCCTGGTGAATGAAATTTATCGTGGTGAAGACAGTATCGTCCGCCACTGGCTGAAAGCGCCGTGGAGTATGGACGGCTGGCGTCTTGATGTGGTGCACATGCTGGGAGAGGCCGGAGGCGCACGTAACAACCTACAACATGTGGCCGGAATTACGCAGGCGGCAAAAGAAACCCAGCCAGAGGCGTATGTGGTGGGTGAGCATTTTGGCGATGCGCGCCAGTGGTTGCAGGCTGATGCAGAAGATGCCGCCATGAACTATCGCGGCTTTACTTTCCCCCTCTGGGGATTCCTCGCCAATACCGATATCTCATACGACCCGCAATCCATTGATGCCCAGACCTGTATGGCGTGGATGGATAACTACCGCGCGGGGTTGTCGCATCAGCAACAGCTGCGGATGTTTAATCAGCTCGACAGCCACGATACCGCCCGCTTTAAATCTCTGCTCGGTAAAGACGTCGCACGGTTACCGCTAGCGGTGGTATGGCTGTTTACCTGGCCTGGCGTGCCCTGTATTTACTACGGTGACGAAGTGGGGCTGGACGGGAACAACGATCCGTTTTGTCGCAAACCGTTCCCGTGGCAGCCTGAAAAACAGGACGCTACTCTGCTGGCGTTGTATCAGCGGCTGGCAAAATTACGCCACCAGAATCAGGCGCTTCGCCACGGTGGTTGCCAGGTGATTTACGCCGAGGATAACGTGGTGGTGTTTGTTCGCGTGCTAAACCGACAGCGCGTACTGGTGGCGATTAACCGTGGCCACGCTTGTGAAGTGGTCCTGCCAGCCTCGCCATTACTGAGCGTGAGTCAATGGCAGCACAAAGAGGGCAACGGTATGCTTACCGACGATATCCTGACGCTGCCGGCGATTTCCGCCTCGGTATGGATAGGTCATTGATATAAGCGCGCAATCTCCGGGCTTGCCAGCAGCGTTTCCCGCCACCAGCGCTGTGCCAGCCCATCGCGGTTATTGCGCCATGCCATATAAGCCACGTCTTTTTGGCGAAATGAGATAACCGTTTTTTCCACCAGCTCGCCCGTGGTAAGCCACGGGCTGGCAATATGGCGGGGGAGAAATCCGCAGCCCATACCGGCCCGCAGTAGCATCACCTTACTGTGGAAGTCATCGACGCGGATTTGCGCCTGTTCCTCCATCAGATTGGTTTGTAACGGATGGCAGAAGCGGGCGCTGTCGCTGATAACAATCGCGCGATGCAGGCATAACTGTTCGTTGGTCAGGCCGTCTGCTGCTGCGGCCAGCGGATGCTCAGGCGCAACGACAAACACATTGTCCAACGTGCCGAGCATTTTATAGGACCAGGCTGCAGACGTTGGCGGTTCATTAATTGCCCCCAGAATTATATCGGCTCCATTATGGGTCAGTTCCTCCCAGGAGCCCGCCAGCGTATGGTGGGTAAAACTGAGGCGAGTTTGCTTATTCAGCGCATGAAATTCATCGATAATGGGCAACAGCGCAGCGAAAGGGAAGGAGTCGTCCAGCGCAATTGCCAGCTCTTTTTCCCAGCCTGAACTCAGCTGTACCGCCTGTTTTTCGAGATCTTTTGCCGCATTCAGCAGCAAACGCCCTTTTTCCAGCATCATCTGTCCGGTATCGGTAAATTTTGCCCGGTGCCCGGAACGGTCAAGCAGCTCGATATTCAAATCGCTTTCCAGCTTCTGAATCATATAGCTGAGTGCGGCAGGGGTTTTAAACAGCGACTCGGCCGCTGCGGCAAATGAACCCTGTTTGTCGAGAGCGTCGAGAATAAGCAAAACATCCAGATTAATGCGCATAAGCAGAAAATATCCTGAAAATTAAACCCTTCTGTTGTACCGAATGAAGAAAAACAATGCCAGTGAATAAATTAGATGAGTCATGCGCATTTTTTTGATGTTGTTTAGGATATATCGCAACACAAAATTAATAGTTTCACAGGATGGTAAGTTTTCTTTAATAACTCGTTAGAAATTTCCCGCTATACTCAACAAGCTTTCTGATTCAGGATCCTGTTGCTGACGGCAGATACAGACCGTTGCCTTTTAACTTATTGATTAAGAAGGTGTGCTATGTCTATTCGGGAACTGATTGACCCTCAAAACTCTACGCTTATTTTTATTGATCATCAGCCGCAAATGTCATTCGGTGTGGCGAATATTGATCGCCAGACTTTAAAAAATAATACCGTGGCATTAGCGAAAACCGGGAAAATATTCAATGTTCCGGTGATTTATACTTCTGTAGAAACTAAAAGTTTTAGCGGATATATCTGGCCGGAATTGTTAGCGGTTCATCCTGATGTCAAACCCATTGAACGCACCTCAATGAACTCCTGGGAAGATACGGCGTTTGTGAAAGCGGTGGAAGCGACCGGGCGTAAAAAACTGATTATCTCCGCGCTGTGGACCGAAGTATGCCTGACTTTTCCAGCGCTGATGGCACTGGAGGCAGGCTATGAAGTTTATGTGGTAACGGATACCTCCGGCGGCACGTCCGTAGATGCTCATGAGCGTTCTATCGACCGCATGGTACAGGCTGGTGCCGTACCCGTAACCTGGCAACAGGTTCTTCTCGAGTACCAGCGCGACTGGTCCCGCAAAGAAACCTACGACGCCGTAATGGATCTGGTACGCGAGCACAGCGGTGCCTACGGTATGGGCGTGGATTATGCCTATACCATGGTGCATGGCGCGCCGGAACGTAAAGCTTAAATACACGTCATCCTTCATGTTGCATCTTTGTTGGCTTCGCTTGCGTCCCCCGGTCACTTACTTATGTAAGCTCCCGGGGATCCACAACCTTGCCGCCTCGATGCACCATGAATGATTTTGTGTATTACTTTCCGGGCCTAAGCGGCCTGTTTCCTGTCAACAAGGAACCCTTCATGGCGCAGAACAAACATGTGACGTTGGTAATTACTCACACTCTGCTACCTGAGCAGGCGCAGCGGTATGAGCAGTGGCTGGGGAAAATCATGCCTGTAGCGGCTGAATTTCCCGGTCATCTCGGGGCGAACGTGATTCGCCCGGCAGATGGCAACAACCTGTGGAACATCATTATCCGCTTCGACACGCTTGAGCATCTGTATAGCTGGACCCAGTCCGATACGCGTCGCGTGTTGGTCGAAGAGATTGCTCCACTGCTGGCTGAAGGTGACAAAACCGAAATTCGCACCGAAGCAGCATTCTGGTTTACGCCGCCCGCGCCCCATGTACGACAGCCCAAACGCTGGAAACAGTTTCTGATAACCCTGCTGGTGATATTTCCAAGCACCAATCTGGTGCCGTGGTTGACCGGCATTGTGCTGCCTGCAATGAAGGGCTCGTTACTCCTGCATCTCATCAATGATGCCTTTGTGGTTGCGCTGGTGGTCTGGTTCTGGATGCCCATCGTAACCCGTCTGTTTGCCGGATGGCTGAAAAAAGCCTGACCGGTATCTCAGGAGATTGTTATGTCTCAAACTGCCACACTGATTCTGACTCACGGAAAAATTCATACTCTCGACAGACAAAGTCCTCAGGTCGAGGCGGTGGCGATCGCCAACGGAAAGATTCTGGCGACCGGTAGCCACGAACGGGTAATGAGCTTTACCGCTGAAGGGACGCAGGTTGTCGATCTGCAAGGGCATACGGTGATCCCTGGCCTGAACGATTCGCACCTGCACCTTATTCGTGGTGGACTGAATTACAACCTGGAATTGCGTTGGGAGGGCGTGCCGTCACTGGCGGACGCGCTACGCATGCTCAAAGACCAGGCTGACAGAACGCCGTCGCCACAATGGGTACGCGTGGTGGGCGGCTGGAGTGAATTCCAGTTTGCCGAACGTCGCATGCCAACCCTCGAAGAACTGAATGAAGCCGCTCCTGATACTCCGGTTTTTGTTCTGCATCTCTACGACCGGGCTTTGCTCAACCGCGCCGCGCTGAAAGCGGTTGGCTATACCAAAGCGACGCCGGATCCGGCGGGCGGTGAGATTGTGCGTGATAGCAACGGCAACCCGACCGGAATGCTGATCGCTAAACCGAACGCGATGATCCTTTACTCGACGCTGGCAAAGGGACCAAAACTGCCGCTGGAAATGCAGGTTAACTCGACCCGTCAGTTTATGCGCGAGCTGAACCGTCTGGGACTGACCAGCGCCATCGATGCGGGCGGCGGGTTCCAGAACTACCCGGAAGATTACGAGATCATTGAGCAGTTACACGCCAACAAACAGATGACGGTGCGTATTGCCTACAACCTGTTTACCCAGCGTCCGAAGCAGGAACTGGAAGACTTTGAACGCTGGACTGATATGCTCAAGCCAGGGCAGGGAACCGACTTCTATCGTGCCAATGGGGCAGGGGAAATGCTGGTTTTCTCGGCCGCGGATTTTGAAGACTTCCTCCAGCCACGCCCGGATCTGCCGGAAGGTATGGAAGATGAGCTGGAGCGCGTGGTGCGACACCTGGTTGAGCACCGCTGGCCGTTCCGCTTGCATGCTACCTACGATGAATCCATCAGCCGAATGCTGGACGTGTTTGAGAAGGTAAATCGTGATATCCCGTTCAATGGTCTGCACTGGTTCTTCGATCACGCCGAAACGATTACCGAACGGAATATCGAGCGTGTAAAAGCGCTGGGGGGCGGGATAGCGGTTCAGCACCGCATGGCGTTCCAGGGCGAATATTTTGTCGATCGCTACGGTAAAGATGCGGTCAAACATACACCGCCGGTGGCGAAAATGCTGGCGGCTGACGTTCCGGTCGGACTGGGGACTGACGCCACACGCGTGGCCAGCTACAACCCGTGGACCGCGCTCTACTGGCTGGTTTCGGGCCGTACCGTTGGTGGTATGGCGATGTATGATGATAACAATCGCCTGCCACGCGATGTGGCACTGGAACTGTGGACGGCCGGTAGCGCCTGGTTCTCCAGCGAACAGGGTAAGAAAGGGCGCATCGAGAAAGATCAACTGGCCGACCTGGTGGTGCTGTCCAAAGATTACTTCAGCGTGCCGGAAGAAGAGATTAAAGGTATTGAGTCGGTAATGACCATTGTTGATGGCAAAGTGGTTTACGCCGCCGGGCATTTCACCCCGCTGGCACCACCTGCTATTCCGGTTGTGCCGGACTGGTCGCCGGTAGTGAAGGTGCCGGGGCACTATCGCTCAGCGCCACCTGCTGCGGCGAAAATTGGCGCAATGGTGCAGATGCACCAGTGCTGCGGTAGCTGCGGTGTACACGGTCACCAGCATGATATTGCGCGGAAATCGGGGATTCCGGTGTCAGATGACCGGGCTTTCTGGGGCGCGCTTGGCTGCTCCTGCTTCGCGTTTTAATTGTGGTTTGGATAAGCGTATCGTCACTGGCGATACTAACGGAAAGTGACGCAATCGCTTATCTGATCTGCGAACAATAAAAAAGGCCCGCATTTGCGGGCCTTTCGTCGATTCATGCCAATTACAGGCTGGAAACGTTCTCGGTCAGGTATTTTGCCACGCCGTCCGGAGACGCGTTCATACCTTCTTTACCTTTTTCCCACTGTGCCGGGCAAACGTCGCCGTGCTCTTCGTGGAACTGCAGCGCGTCAACCATGCGCAGCATTTCGTCGATGTTACGACCCAGCGGCAGATCGTTAACCACCTGGTGGCGAACAACGCCGTTAGCGTCGATCAGGAAAGAACCGCGCAGCGCAACGCCCGCTTCCGGGTGCTCAATGCCGTAGGCTTTCTGGATTTCGCGTTTAATGTCAGCAACCATTGCGTATTTCACTGCACCGATGCCGCCTTTGTCGACAGGGGTGTTACGCCATGCGTTGTGGACAAATTCAGAGTCGAAGGAAACGCCAACAACTTCAACGCCGCGCTTCTGGAATTCTTCGTAACGTTTGTCGAATGCGATCAGTTCAGACGGGCAAACGAAGGTGAAGTCCATCGGCCAGAAGAACAGAACGGTGGTTTTACCGTTGGTATGCTGTTTGAAGTTGAAGTTTTCAACGATCTCACCGCTACCCAGTACCGCAGCTGCTGTGAAATCCGGAGCCTGACGAGTTACCAGTACCATATAATTCTCCTGCAAAGTTAAGGGGTTTTTGGAACGCAACGCGGGCCAGTATAGAGAGTGTTCGGGAATAAGACAAAGAGGCGCTGGCAATCAATGAGACAGGTTTTGTCTATCAATCTTTTGCCGGACGGTGGCTACTGCTTATCCGGCGGGGAATACGGGCTGCGATCAAAGGGTTTTGCACCGCGCCTGTTCCATCATTTGCGGATAAAACTGCCAGAATCGTTCTTCTAACGCATCGTAATGCGTATCGAGGTCATACCATGAGTCGCGTAGGGCATCGAGCCGTGGACGGCGGCTGGCCATGCCGTTCAGGACGTTCTGGATAAAATCCATGTCCCGGTAGCGCTCAAGCCATTTCTCTGACCATATATAGTTGTTCAGATTGATAAAGCGCGGCGGCGATTCCGGCAAAATAGTGGTTACCTGGGTACGGGCATAGCGCACAAAGTCCGTCAGCGGGAAGTCAGGTGAGATTTCCGACCAATGGCGCGACAGAAAATGATCCCACATAACGTCCAGCGTAATCGGCGCGACGCGGCGCGTTTCGCTACGAAACCACTCTTTGGCTTCACGCACCTGCGGTAAGTTATCGGTCATCACATCGATACGACGATGCATAAAGATGCCTGCTACCACATCAGGCGAGTAGTGCGTTTCCGGATTACCCCGGACAAAATCGGCCAGCAGATTGCCGGAAAGCGAGCTATCGGCAAGGTGAGCGAGATGCAAATGTGCAAGAAAATTCATAGTTAAACGTTTATCCAGAGGGGTAAAGGTTGCAGGGAGAACGCCCCGGCACTAGACTACCCGCCTCTTATTTTAGTCTGAGTCAGTGTCATGCGCGTTACCGATTTCACCTTTGAACTACCCGAATCCCTGATTGCCCACTATCCGCAAGCTGAGCGCAGTAGCTGCCGCTTGCTGTCTTTGGACGGGCCGACGGGCGCGCTGACGCACGGTACTTTCACCGATTTGCTCGACAAGCTCAACCCTGGAGACTTGCTGGTCTTTAACAACACCCGCGTCATTCCTGCGCGTCTGTTTGGTCGTAAAGCCAGCGGCGGCAAGATTGAAGTGCTGGTCGAGCGTATGCTGGATGACAAACGTATTCTGGCGCATATTCGTGCCTCGAAAGCGCCGAAACCGGGTGCCGAGCTGCTGCTGGGCGACGACGAAAGTATTAAAGCGACGATGGTCGCCCGCCATGACGCGCTGTTTGAAGTTGAGTTTAACGACGAACGCAGCGTGCTGGATATCCTCAACGCCATCGGCCATATGCCGTTGCCGCCGTATATCGACCGTCCGGATGAAGACGCCGACCGCGAGCTGTACCAGACCGTGTACAGCGAAAAACCGGGTGCCGTCGCAGCGCCGACCGCGGGTCTGCATTTTGACGATCCGCTGCTGGCTAAACTGCGCGATAAAGGCATTGAAATGGCGTTCGTCACCCTGCACGTTGGCGCGGGTACTTTCCAGCCGGTGCGCGTAGACACCATCGAAGACCACATTATGCATTCTGAATATGCGGAAGTGCCGCAGGATGTGGTGGACGCGGTGCTGGCGGCGAAAGCGCGCGGTAATCGCGTGATAGCCGTGGGAACAACGTCCGTTCGCTCACTGGAAAGTGCGGCGCAGGCGGCCAAAAACGATCTCATCGAGCCGTTCTTCGGCGATACACAAATCTTTATTTATCCAGGCTATAAATATCAGGTGATTGATGCTCTGGTCACCAACTTCCACCTGCCGGAATCGACGCTGATTATGCTGGTTTCCGCATTTGCTGGTTATAAAAACACCATGCACGCCTATCATGAAGCGGTAAAAGCGGAATATCGCTTTTTTAGTTACGGGGATGCCATGTTTATCACGTACAATCCGCAGGCTATTTCTGAGCGACCGTGAGAAGGCTATCTCACTTGCCATTTTGATGTCGGGCAGTGCTCGCCATCCTCACGTACTGCGTGTACGCTCCGGTGGCTGTGCGCTGGTCGCCCCCAAACTGGCTGCGCCGATTGCGCCTTCGCCAGTGGGTTAATATATTTTTACTCCGTGGAGTGATTCCGTGGGGAAAGTTTAATCATCAGACTGTCTCTCTGATGCAGGAGAAAAAATGAAATTTGAACTGGATACCACAGACGGTCGCGCTCGCCGTGGCCGCCTGGTTTTTGATCGTGGCGTAGTAGAAACGCCTGCTTTTATGCCGGTCGGTACTTACGGCACAGTAAAAGGCATGACGCCGGAAGAAGTTGAAGCGACCGGCGCGCAGATCATCCTCGGCAACACTTTCCACCTGTGGCTGCGCCCGGGTCAGGAAATCATGAAACTGCACGGCGATCTGCACGATTTCATGCAGTGGAAAGGGCCAATCCTTACCGATTCCGGCGGCTTCCAGGTGTTCAGCCTGGGCGATATCCGTAAGATAACCGAGCAGGGCGTGCATTTCCGTAACCCGATCAACGGCGATCCGATTTTCCTCGATCCCGAGAAGTCGATGGAGATTCAATACGATCTCGGTTCCGATGTCGTGATGATCTTCGACGAATGTACACCGTATCCGGCCGACTGGGACTATGCTAAACGCTCAATGGAGATGTCTTTGCGTTGGGCGAAGCGCAGCCGTGACCGTTTTGATAGTCTCGGCAACAAAAATGCGCTTTTTGGCATCATTCAGGGCAGTGTTTACGAAGATTTACGTGATATCTCCGTCAAAGGTCTGGTAGATATCGGCTTTGATGGCTACGCTGTCGGCGGTTTGGCTGTCGGTGAGCCGAAGGAAGATATGCACCGCATTCTGGAACATGTTTGCCCGCAGATTCCGGCAGATAAACCGCGTTACCTGATGGGCGTCGGCAAACCAGAAGATCTGGTTGAAGGCGTGCGTCGCGGTATCGATATGTTTGACTGCGTGATGCCAACGCGAAATGCCCGTAATGGTCATTTGTTTGTGACTGACGGCGTGGTAAAAATTCGTAACGCGAAACATAAAAGCGACACCAGTCCGCTCGATGCTGAGTGTGATTGTTACACCTGTCGCAATTATTCGCGCGCTTACTTGCATCATCTCGACCGTTGCAACGAAATATTGGGCGCGCGACTCAACACGATTCATAACCTTCGCTACTACCAGCGTTTGATGGCGGGTTTACGCAAGGCTATTGAAGAGGGTAAATTAGAGAGCTTCGTGACCGATTTTTACCAACGTCAGGGTAGACCAGTTCCACCTGTGAACGTTGATTAATTTTAATAATGAGGGAATTTGAATGAGCTTTTTTATTTCTGATGCGGTAGCGGCAACAGGTGCTCCGGCGCAGGGCAGCCCGATGTCTCTGATTCTGATGCTGGTGGTGTTTGGTCTGATTTTCTATTTTATGATCCTGCGCCCACAGCAAAAGCGTACCAAAGAACACAAGAACCTGATGAACTCCATTGCGAAAGGCGATGAAGTACTGACTAACGGTGGTCTTGTGGGTCGCGTGACTAAAGTAGCAGAATCTGGCTACATCGCTATCGCGCTGAACGACACCACTGAAGTGGTTATCAAACGTGATTTCGTAGCTGCCGTTCTGCCGAAAGGCACCATGAAGGCGCTGTAATTTATTGTTTTCCCAAAGGGAACTGCCGTGTTAAACCGTTATCCTTTGTGGAAGTATGTCATGCTGATCGTCGTTATTGTCGTCGGTCTGCTCTATGCGCTTCCCAACCTGTATGGTGAGGATCCGGCTGTTCAAATCACTGGCGTGCGCGGTGCCGCCGCCAGTGAGCAAACGCTGATCCAGGTCCAGAAAACGTTACAAGAAGATAAAATCACACCTAAGTCTGTGGCTCTGGAAGAGGGTGCTATTCTCGCGCGCTTCGACTCCACTGATACCCAACTGCGCGCACGTGAAGTATTAATGGGCGTACTGGGCGATCAGTACGTCGTGGCGCTTAACCTTGCTCCGGCAACCCCACGCTGGCTGGCTGCCATTCACGCAGAACCGATGAAACTCGGTCTTGACCTGCGTGGCGGCGTTCACTTCCTGATGGAAGTGGATATGGACACCGCGCTGAGTAAGTTGCAGGAACAAAATATCGATAGCCTGCGCAGCGATCTGCGTGAAAAAGGCATTCCTTATACTACTGTTCGCAAAGAAGATAACTACGGTCTGAGCATCACTTTCCGTGATAGCAGCGCCCGTGATGAAGCTATCTCTTACCTGAGCAAACGTCACCAGGATCTGGTTATTTCCAGCCAGGGCAGCAATGCTCTGCGTGCGGTAATGACCGATGCGCGCCTGAGCGAAGCCCGTGAATACGCGGTACAGCAGAACATCAACATTCTGCGTAATCGTGTTAACCAACTGGGTGTTGCTGAGCCGGTGGTACAACGCCAGGGGGCTGACCGCATTGTGGTCGAACTGCCGGGTATTCAGGATACCGCGCGTGCGAAAGAAATTCTGGGCGCAACCGCGACGCTGGAGTTCCGTCTGGTAAACACCAACGTTGACCAGTCCGCTGCGGCATCGGGTCGTGTTCCGGGTGATTCGGAAGTGAAACAGTCTCGTGAAGGCCAGCCGGTTGTGCTGTACAAACGCGTGATTCTGACCGGTGACCATATCACCGACTCTACTTCCAGCCAGGACGAATACAATCAGCCGCAGGTTAACATCTCGCTGGATAGCGCAGGTGGTAACATCATGTCCAACTTCACTAAGGACAACATCGGTAAGCCGATGGCGACCCTGTTTGTGGAGTACAAAGACAGCGGTAAGAAAGATGCTAACGGTCGTGCAGTACTGGTGAAACAGGAAGAGGTGATTAACATCGCCAATATCCAGTCTCGTCTGGGTAACAGCTTCCGTATCACCGGTATCAACAACCCGAACGAAGCACGCCAGCTTTCCCTGCTGTTACGTGCCGGTGCGTTGATTGCGCCAATTCAGATTGTTGAAGAACGTACCATCGGCCCAACCCTGGGTATGCAGAACATTAAACAGGGTCTGGAAGCATGTCTGGCCGGTCTGGTGGTGTCTATCCTGTTCATGATCTTCTTCTATAAGAAGTTCGGTCTGATTGCGACCAGTGCGCTGATTGCTAACCTGGTGCTGATTGTCGGTATTATGTCGTTGCTGCCGGGTGCTACGCTGAGTATGCCGGGGATTGCGGGGATCGTCTTAACCCTTGCTGTCGCGGTCGATGCGAACGTACTGATCAACGAACGTATCAAAGAAGAGTTGAGTAACGGGCGTTCGGTGCAGCAGGCCATCAATGAAGGTTATGCGGGCGCATTTAGCTCCATCTTTGATGCGAACATTACGACGCTGATCAAGGTCATCATCCTGTACGCAGTGGGCACCGGGGCAATTAAAGGGTTCGCGATTACTACCGGTATTGGTGTGGCGACGTCGATGTTTACCGCGATTGTCGGTACACGTGCCATCGTAAACCTGCTGTATGGCGGCAAGCGCGTCAAAAAGCTGTCAATCTGAGGAGTGCGAAGTGGCACAGGAATATACTGTTGAACAATTGAACCACGACCGTAAAGTCTGGGACTTTATGCGCTGGGACTACTGGGCTTTCGGCATTTCAGGTTTCCTGCTGATTGCGGCCATCGTGGTGATGGGCGTACGCGGGTTTAACTGGGGTCTCGATTTCACCGGTGGTACGGTTATTGAAATCACGCTGGAAAAACCGGCCGATATGGACGTGATGCGCGATGCGCTGGAGAAAGCGGGCTTCGTTGATCCGCTTCTGCAGAACTTCGGCAGCAGCCACGACATTATGGTACGTATGCCGCCAACTGAAGGTGCAGACGGCGGTCAGGTGCTGGGTAGTAAAGTGTTGAGTGTGATTAACGAATCCACCAACCAAAACGCCGCGGTGAAGCGAATTGAATTCGTGGGTCCGAGCGTGGGTGCAGACCTGGCGCAAACCGGTGCGATGGCGCTGATGGCGGCGTTGATCTCCATCCTGGTGTACGTCGGTTTCCGTTTTGAGTGGCGACTGGCGGCAGGGGTAGTTATCGCGCTGGCGCACGACGTGATTATCACACTTGGGATCCTGTCGTTGTTCCATATCGAGATTGACCTGACTATCGTCGCATCACTGATGTCGGTAATCGGTTACTCGCTGAACGACAGTATCGTTGTATCTGACCGTATTCGTGAAAACTTCCGCAAAATTCGTCGCGGTACGCCTTACGAAATCTTTAACGTGTCACTGACTCAAACGCTGCACCGTACGTTGATTACGTCCGGTACAACGTTGATGGTTATTCTGATGCTGTTCCTGTTCGGTGGTCCGGTACTGGAAGGATTCTCACTGACGATGCTGATCGGTGTTTCCATCGGTACTGCGTCTTCTATCTACGTGGCTTCGGCGCTGGCGCTGAAGCTGGGTATGAAGCGTGAGCACATGCTGCAGCAGAAGGTCGAGAAAGAAGGGGCGGATCAACCGTCGATTCTGCCTTAACCCATCAAGGAGTGAAGATACTGGAATCCCGATCGCAAGGTCGGGATTTTTTTTGCCTGTGAGTTAGCGACAGGTAATTATCTTTTCCTGTCGCCACACTACTGACAGTATGCTGTCAGTAGCCCTGTCTTATAGTCCTCCTGAGATTACCCACACAGGCAGGAGGAAGTATGAGCAACGTAATTAATTGGTTTGAAATCCCCGTGGCACAAATGGATCGCGCCATCGCTTTTTATGAGCCAGTGATGCAGGTTTCTTTGCGTAGGGAGAACATGGACTGCGCTGAGCTCGCCGTATTTCCGCATCAGGATCCCGCTCCCGGCGGGGCGCTGGCTAAATTTGATGGTATTACGCCTTCAGCGCAGGGCGCTATTATTTATCTGCATACGGACGATTTGGCTGCAACGCTTGAACGCGTCGCCACTGCTGGCGGTCAGTGTGTGTTTGGCCCACTCGAACTGGGGCAGGACATTGGTACGATTGCGCTATTTACTGACAGCGAAGGCAATCGTGTTGGTTTACATCAACCCGCGTAATATTTTCAGCACTGAGGATTAAAATGAGCAGACGCGCCGACCGCTTGTTTCAGATTGTGCAAATCCTGCGTGGCAGGCGAGTGACAACGGCGGCGCTGCTGGCAGAGCGTCTTGAGGTTTCTGAACGGACGATTTATCGCGATATCCGCGATCTCTCTTTATCCGGCGTGCCTATTGAAGGCGAAGTGGGCAGCGGATACCGCTTAATGGCCGGGTTTGATCTACCGCCGTTGATGTTAACGCATCACGAATCAGAAGCATTGATGGTAGCGATTCGGTTGCTGAAAACATGGGGTGGGGATTCACTCTCACAGGCGTTGGAATCCGCGCAGGAAAAAGTGTTGGCGATATTGCCGCCAGAGAGTCGGCGCAGAGCCGAGCAAACGCGGATTTTCGCGCCAGATTTTGGTAATCAGCCGCATTCACGTAGTGCCTTCGATCTCATACATCGCGCGGTTTCAGCACAGCAGGTGCTGGCGCTGCATTATCGCGATGAGTCCGGGAACCTCTCCTGGCGCGACGTTCAGCCGCTGGGATTATTTTTCTGGGGCGAGCACTGGCTGCTGGTTGGCTGGTGCGAGAAGCGTGACGATTATCGTTGCTTTCGCGTTGATCGATGTCTGAAGATTACGCCACTCGACAGGCATTTTCGCGAATCGGCAGATCGCTCGCTAAGTGACTTTTTGCGTAAAGTACGCTGTGAAGACCAGCCATAAAAAAGCCAGCGGTTAAGCTGGCTTGTCTGCGAAACATTGTCTGGATTAGAAGTTGTAACCTACGACCAGGTAACCACCCCAACCGGTAGATTTCGCGCTGAAATCGCCTTCGCCCCAGTTCAGGGTATCTCCACCTTTCCACTGGCCGCCGTTATGGAAGTAACGCGCTACGACGGAGTAATGCCAGTGATCGTAGTTCAGCGCCAGGACGTGGCTGGACGCGATAGAGTTGCTGGTGCGGTTCGGATCATCACCCAAATCTGAGCCCCAGTCGAAGTTGGTGAAGCCGATGTAGGTCAACTGACCGCCCCAAACCTGGGTGATCGGCACAAAGTATTTCACTTTGAAACGGTAGCCATCCCACTCGTTTTCGTTGGATGCGCCATAGTTCTGCCACTGGTATTTAGCATACACGTTCAAAGACAGACCCATCGGCAGACCGGTATCGATATCGGTACCCAGACCCATATACCAGGTGCTCTGGCGGCTGGCTTTGTTATCACCCATATCGTAGATGTAGTTGTTGGCGAAATACCATTCTTTGAACGGACCAAAGCTCAGGTCAGCGCCGGTCAGTTTGTCGATGGAGAAACGCGGTTCGATTTCCATAAACAGCGGGGAACCGTCAGACCAGATACCTTTATCGTTGCCGTTACCCCAGTCGAAGGTTTTCGGAATATCGATGTAGCCATAGAAGTCAAACCAGTCTTTTTTAGCAAACGCTTCGTATTCCAGATACACGTCGTTGTTCAGTTTCGGGGAGAAACGGGTGTGATAGCTACCCACCACGTTAACGCTCTGGTGCCACCAGTCGGACAGATATTGCGGTTTGTCATTTTCTGCTGCGTTGGCAGTAAAAGACGAGGAGAGCGCCAGCACTGCACCGGCTGCAAGTAATGTTTTTTTCATATGTATGCCACTGTTTGAAATCCCTTTCGGGAGTGAAAAATGCGCAATTTGCGTTTCTAAATATTTCGTAATTCTTCGGAGCCTATTATAAAAATCATTGTTCACAAAAATATGTCTTGTTTCACAGTTCTATCATTTACGTAATCGATTGCGTTCACGTTTGCGTACTTTAGGCGGCGAATTGTACTGGCTCCCATGAATGTTGCCAAGTTTTACCAGAAATATCGGTGATGTCAGAGGAGTAACAAAATGGACTGGGATGATGTTGCGGAACGCACAAAACGTTCCGCAAAAAAGTTTATTGGCTAACAGGCTGGACGTCGTGGATGCGAACAAATCCTAACTGATCTGGAGTGAGGCCATTTATCTGCAACGGAATGTCTACGTCGCTGGGAGCAAGAATACTCGCCGGAGCGTTGACCAACTGGTTGTGAACGTTCACTTCCTGATAATTGTCCGTGGTGCCCTGAATTTGCCCGTACTCAACGGTGGCGCTAAAAGCGGGTAAAGGCGTGTTGGATTCACCCTGAATCCGTAGCGTCAGGTGCGTACCATCGGCGTTCGGTGCAATGTTCACCAGCGACATGCGTAAGGTGCCAATCTGGCTGTCCAGTCGTGCCGGGGTTTTGGAACCCGGTAGCAGATAGACGCCGCTGGTTGATTTTGCATTCAACATATTTTGTTGCGTAATTTTTACAGTTTCCTGATTAAGCTGCGTCATCTCTTTATTCAACGTGCTAACGCTTTGATGCATCTGGCGTACTTCGCTTTGCTGTGCGCAGGCACTAAGACTAAAGAGACTTCCCACCAGGAGAATTCTTAGGTAACGTCTTGTCATTGTGATTACTTCCTTCATTGTCGCGATAGCATAATGGTAGTGTGCACTGAGCACGAAGGCATCGATCCTTTGTCTCAAAAGCGCAGCGCCTTTGTTGTCACGGCAGTTCAGGGTAAAATAGATTCTGTTAACCACTGAGGTACAGGACGCCGTATGCATTGCCCATTCTGTTTCGCCGTAGACACTAAGGTAATTGACTCTCGTCTTGTAGGCGAGGGCTCCTCGGTACGCCGCCGTCGGCAGTGTCTGGTTTGTAACGAACGTTTCACCACTTTTGAAGTGGCTGAACTTGTCATGCCGCGCGTTGTGAAAAGCAACGATGTGCGTGAACCCTTTAATGAAGAAAAGCTGCGCAGCGGCATGCTCAGAGCGCTTGAGAAACGGCCTGTCAGCGCAGATGACGTCGAAATGGCGTTAAACCATATCAAATCACAGCTGCGTGCGACGGGCGAGCGTGAGGTGCCGAGTAAGATGATTGGCAACCTGGTGATGGAGCAGTTGAAAAAGCTCGATAAAGTCGCCTACATCCGCTTTGCCTCTGTCTACCGGAGTTTCGAAGATATCAAAGAATTTGGCGAAGAGATTGCTCGCCTACAGGACTAAGCCATGCAGGATGAATTGTACATGGCGCGCGCGCTGAAGCTTGCTGCGCGCGGACGTTTTACCACTCACCCCAACCCCAACGTGGGCTGCGTGATTGTGAAAGATGGGGAGATCGTCGGTGAAGGATATCATCACCGTGCGGGCGAACCGCATGCCGAAGTTCATGCTCTGCGGATGGCCGGAGAAAAAGCGCAGGGGGCAACTGCCTACGTGACGCTCGAACCCTGCAGTCATCATGGTCGCACGCCGCCGTGTTGCGATGCGCTGATTGCGGCGGGGGTGTCGCGTGTGGTTGCGGCGATGCAGGATCCCAATCCGCAGGTCGCAGGACGTGGGCTCTACCGTTTACAGCAGGCGGGCATCGACGTCAGCCACGGGCTGATGATGAGCGAAGTTGAGCAACTGAATAAAGGCTTCCTCAAGCGCATGCGTACGGGATTCCCGTATCTTCAGCTTAAGCTTGGCGCGTCGCTTGATGGCCGTACGGCGATGGCCAGCGGTGAAAGCCAGTGGATTACCTCGCCACAGGCGCGCCGCGATGTGCAACGCTTGCGCGCGCAAAGCCATGCCATTTTAACCAGCAGTTCTACGGTGCTGGCAGACGACCCTCAGCTTACCGTGCGTTGGTCGGAGCTAGGGGAGTCAACTCAGGCGAGTTACCCGCAGGAACAGCTGCGCCAGCCAATCCGCATTGTTCTTGATAGCCAGAATCAGGTCACACCGGAGCACCAAATTGTGCAACAGCCAGGAGAAACCTGGATTGTCCGGACTGAAGACGACCCTCGTAGCTGGCCGGAGACGGTGCGCAGCCTGAAGGTGCCGGAACATAACGGGCATCTGGATCTGGTGGTGCTAATGATGCAACTGGGCAAACAGCAAATTAACAGCATTTGGGTTGAAGCAGGCCCAACGCTCGCAGGGGCATTATTACAGGCCGGTTTGGTCGATGAGCTAATCGTTTATGTTGCGCCTAAACTGTTAGGCAGCGATGCGAGAGGATTATGTGTGCTTCCAGGCCTTGAGAAACTGGCTGACGCACCCCATTTCAAATTCAATGAGATACGTCAGGTGGGCCCGGACGTTTGCCTGCATTTAACGACTGCGTGAGGCTTTCTGATTTAGAGGAAGCAGCGCACAGAATATTATGATAAAATCCGCCCCCCTTACGGGGCCATAAATCGAACCCGAAGGGGCCATAAATCGAACCCGAAGGAAGAATATGAACATTATTGAAGCTAACGTTGCTACTCCGGACGCTCGCGTCGCCATCACCATTGCGCGTTTCAACAACTTTATCAATGACAGCCTGCTGGAAGGTGCTATCGACGCCCTGAAACGTATTGGCCAGGTTAAAGATGAAAACATTACCGTTGTTTGGGTTCCAGGTGCATATGAGCTGCCACTGGCGGCCGACGCACTGGCAAAAACCGGTAAATACGACGCAGTGATTGCGCTCGGTACGGTGATCCGTGGCGGTACCGCGCACTTCGAATATGTGGCTGGCGGTGCAAGCAATGGCCTGGCGCATGTCGCTCAGGACAGTGGCATTCCGGTAGCCTTCGGTGTTCTGACCACCGAAAGTATTGAACAAGCCATCGAACGTGCTGGCACTAAAGCCGGTAACAAAGGCGCAGAAGCTGCACTGACTGCGCTTGAAATGATTAATGTATTGAAAGCCATCAAGGCCTGATTTTTGTAAGGGGAAATCCGTGAAACCTGCTGCTCGTCGCCGCGCCCGTGAGTGTGCCGTCCAGGCGCTCTACTCCTGGCAGTTGTCCCAGAACGACATCGCTGATGTTGAATACCAGTTCCTGGCGGAACAGGACGTTAAAGATGTCGACGTTCTGTATTTCCGTGAACTGCTGTCCGGGGTGGCGACTAACAGCGCGTACCTGGATGGATTAATGAAGCCTTACCTGTCTCGTCTGTTGGAAGAGCTGGGTCAGGTAGAAAAAGCTGTACTGCGTATTGCGCTGTTTGAATTGTCTAAACGTAGTGATGTGCCGTACAAAGTGGCCATCAACGAAGCGATTGAACTGGCAAAAACCTTCGGCGCCGAAGATAGCCACAAATTCGTGAACGGCGTACTGGATAAAGCAGCACCTGTGATTCGCCCCAACAAAAAGTAATCCCGAGGCCGGCTGGATGGTGGAACCTGTTTCCGCTGTCCCCGGCTTTTTCTTTTTTTTCTGCTGAGGCATAACGTATGGCATGTGGCGAGTTTTCCCTGATTGCCCGTTATTTTGACCGCGTAAGAACTTCTCGTCTTGATGTCGAAACCGGTATTGGTGACGACTGCGCACTTCTGAACATCCCTGAAAAACAAACGCTGGCGATCAGTACCGATACGCTGGTGGCAGGTAACCACTTCCTCCCCGACATTGATCCGACCGATCTCGCCTGGAAAGCGCTGGCGGTGAATTTGAGCGATCTGGCGGCGATGGGGGCGGATCCTGCGTGGCTGACGCTGGCGCTCACGTTACCTGACGTCGATGAAGCCTGGCTGGAAGCCTTCAGCGATGGCCTGTTTGAACTCCTCAATTACTATGATATGCAGCTGATTGGCGGTGACACCACGCGTGGGCCGCTGTCGATGACGCTGGGTATCCATGGCTACGTCCCCGTTGGGCGGGCCTTAAAACGCTCTGGCGCGAAACCGGGTGACTGGATTTATGTTACCGGCACGCCGGGTGACAGTGCGGCCGGGCTGGCGATTTTGCAGAACCGATTGCAGGTTGCAGATGCAACAGACGCGGACTATCTGCTGCAACGCCATCTGCGTCCCACGCCGCGTATTTTGCAGGGACAAGCCCTGCGCGATCTGGCCAGTGCGGCTATCGATATTTCCGACGGTTTGATTTCCGATTTGGGGCACATCGTTAATGCCAGCGGCTGTGGCGCACGGGTTAACGTTGATGTGCTGCCATACTCCACGGCATTGTCACAGCACGTTGAGCCGGAACAGGCCCTGCGCTGGGCGCTCTCGGGCGGTGAAGATTATGAGTTATGCTTTACCGTACCGGAAATTAATCGTGGTGCGCTGGACGTGGCGCTGGGAAATCTCGGCGCAGCGTTTACCTGCATTGGGCAGATGAGCGCGGACGTGGAAGGCATTCACTTTACGCGCGATGGAAAACCCGTCACGTTTGACTGGAAAGGATATGACCATTTTGCCGCGCCTTAAAAAAGATGTCGCCAAAAGCCGCCTGAGTATGCGCAATCCGTGGCACCTGTTAGCCACCGGTTTTGGCAGCGGGCTGAGCCCAATTGTTCCTGGCACGATGGGATCGCTGGCGGCGATCCCTTTTTGGTATTTAATGACCTTTCTGCCGTGGCAGCTGTATTCGCTGGTGGTGATGTTATCTATCTGTATCGGCGTTTATCTGTGCCATCAAACGGCGAAAGATATGGGCGTGCACGATCACGGTAGCATAGTCTGGGATGAGTTTGTCGGGATGTGGATTACCCTGATGGCGCTGCCGACAAACGACTGGCAGTGGGTTGCCGCCGGATTTGTGATTTTCCGTATTCTGGATATGTGGAAGCCGTGGCCGATTCGTTGGTTCGATCGCAACGTGCATGGCGGGACGGGAATCATGATCGACGATATTGTGGCTGGAATACTCTCTGCCGGAATTTTGTATTTTATCGGTCATCACTGGCCGGTAGGTATCATTTAACCCTTTTCAGGGGCTATTGTAGGCCCGATAAACGCCGAGACATCGGGCGATCAGTGCCGGATGCGCTATGCTTATCCGGCCTACAATCTTCAACCGCGCTTATTTAAATCCCACCACCGGATGCTGTTTGTACGGCGTTTCCAGCTCGGCAATTTGCTCCGGCTTCAACGTTAAATCTACCGCGTTGAGCAACTCATCCAGCTGTTCCTCACGCGAAGAGCCAATAATTGGCGCTGCCACGCCGGGTTTGCTCAGCAGCCAGGCCAGCGCAACCTGTGCCCGCGTTACACCCAACTCCTCACTGACACCGGTCAGTCGTGCGGCGATTTGCGCGTCGTTTTCATCGCTCTCGTTGTACAAATTTTTACCGACTTCATCGGAAACCAGACGTGCGGTCGTTTCTCCCCAGGGACGCGTCAGGCGACCGCGCGCCAGCGGGCTCCATGGGATGACGGCCACGCCTTCCTGATAGCAAAGCGGCAGCATTTTGCGTTCTTCTTCGCGGTAGATTAGGTTGTAGTGATCCTGCATGCTGACGAACTGCGCCCAGCCGTGTTGCTTTTGTAAGGCCAGTGCCTGGGCAAACTGCGAAGCGTGCATGGATGAGGCGCCAATATAGCGAGCTTTACCGGCTTTTACGACGTCGTTGAGGGCCTCCAGCGTTTCTTCGATCGGCGTGTTGTAATCCCAGCGGTGAATTTGCAGGATGTCCACATAGTCCATACCCAGGCGTCTGAGGCTGTCGTCGATTGAGCGCAGGATTTGTGCGCGGGATAAACCTTCCGCTAAATCATCCACCTGATGAAAAACCTTGGTAGCGACCACGACATCTTCGCGGCGGGCGAAATCACGCAGCGCGCGACCGACAATCTCTTCGCTACTGCCAGCGGAGTAGCTGTTGGCGGTATCGAAAAAGTTAATGCCACCCTCAAGGGCGTGTTTGATTATCGGGCGGCTGCTTTCTTCAGGTAGCGTCCAGGCGTGATTGCCGCGATTGGGTTCGCCAAACGTCATGCAACCCAGGCAAAGGCGGGAGACCCGTAGGTCGGTTTTTCCTAAGATGTTGTATTTCATCAATCCACTCCTGCTTAGCTCGTGATGAATTAAGCATAGCAGGAGCGGGGAGGGGATTATGCCAGCCAGGCCTTGATTTTGGTCTCAATTCCGGCGGCATTCAGACCCAGATCGGCACGAGCTTCATCCTGAGTTCCCTGCGGGATGAAAAAGTCAGGCAGGCCAATGTTCAGCACCGGGACGGGCTTACGATGGGCCATCAGCACTTCGTTTACGCCGCTGCCAGCACCACCCATAATGGCGTTCTCTTCAATGGTAACCAGCACCTCGTGTTGGGCAGCCATTTCAAGGATCAACGTTTCATCCAGTGGTTTTACAAAACGCATATCGACCAGCGTGGCGTTCAGCGACTCTGCTACCTGAGCGGCTTCCGGCATCAGGGTACCGAAGTTGAGAATCGCCACTTTTTCCCCGTGACGTTTCACGATGCCTTTACCAATTGGCAGTTGTTCCAGCGGGGTCAGCTCAACGCCTACCGCGTTGCCGCGTGGGTAGCGCACGACCGTTGGACCGTCATTGTAGTGATAGCCGGTGAACAGCATCTGGCGGCATTCGTTTTCATCACTCGGGGTCATGATGACCATTTCCGGGATGCAGCGCAGGAAGGAGAGATCGAAAGCCCCCTGATGGGTTTGTCCATCTGCGCCAACAATCCCTGCCCGGTCAACGGCGAACAGGACCGGCAGTTTCTGGATGGCTACATCGTGCAGCACCTGATCGTAGGCGCGTTGCAGGAAGGTCGAGTAAATGGCTACCACCGGCTTGTAGCCGCCAATCGCCAGACCGGCAGCAAACGTCACCGCGTGCTGCTCGGCAATCGCCACATCGAAATAGCGGTCTGGGAACTTACGTGAAAACTCCACCATTCCGGAACCTTCGCGCATCGCCGGGGTGATTGCCATCAGCTTATTGTCTTTCGCTGCGGTCTCGCACAGCCAGTCACCGAAAATTTTTGAATAGCTCGGCAGGCCGCCACTGCTTTTCGGCAGGCATCCGCTGGACGGATCGAATTTGGGTACCGCGTGGAAGGTTATCGGATCTTTTTCCGCAGGCTCGTAGCCACGACCCTTTTTGGTCATGATGTGCAGGAACTGTGGGCCTTTCAGATCGCGCATGTTTTTGAGCGTAGTAATAAGCCCCAGCACGTCGTGACCGTCCACCGGACCGATATAGTTAAAGCCCAGTTCTTCAAACAGAGTCCCCGGCACAACCATACCTTTAATGTGTTCTTCAGTACGTTTGAGCAGTTCTTTAATCGGCGGCACGCCGGAGAAGACTTTCTTCCCGCCTTCGCGCAGCGAGGAGTAGAGTTTGCCAGAGAGCAGCTGTGCCAGATGATTGTTCAGCGCGCCAACGTTCTCTGAAATCGACATTTCGTTGTCGTTGAGGATAACCAGCATGTCGGGCCTAATATCGCCCGCGTGGTTCATCGCTTCAAACGCCATCCCTGCGGTGATGGCTCCATCACCAATCACACACACGGTACGGCGCTCTTTACCTTCTTTCTCGGCGGCAACGGCAATACCTATACCTGCGCTGATGGAGGTTGAAGAGTGCCCAACGCTCAGTACGTCATACTCGCTTTCACCGCGCCATGGGAACGGATGCAGGCCGCCTTTCTGACGAATGGTGCCGATTTTATCGCGGCGACCAGTCAGAATTTTGTGCGGATAAGCCTGATGTCCCACATCCCAGATTAACTGGTCAAACGGGGTGTTGTAGACATAGTGCAGCGCGACGGTGAGTTCCACCGTGCCCAGACCAGAGGCGAAGTGCCCGCTGGAACGGCTTACGCTGTCGAGCAAATAGCGGCGCAGTTCGTCGCAAAGCTTTGGCAGGCTCTCTTTTGGCAGCAGACGTAACTCCTGGGTGGAGTCGACCAGCGCCAGGGTCGGGTATTTGGCTATATCAAAACTCATCGCAAGCTCATGGGATATGTTGGTTTATTTATCACGCTGGATTATGTAGTCCGCTAGCGCTTCCAGTGCCGAGGTATCGAGTGACTGTGCGGCCAGCAGACTTAGCGACTGGCGGGCGTCCTCGATTAAATCCCGGGCTTTATTCTGGGCTTGCTCAAGACCCAGAAGTGCAGGATAGGTACTTTTGCCAAGCTGCTGGTCAGCACCCTGACGTTTACCCAATGTTGCAGTATCGCCTACCACATCCAGGATGTCATCCTGAACCTGGAAAGCCAGACCGATGCTTTCTGCGTATTTGTCGAGTATTGGCAGGCATTCTCGCCCTTTATCGCCAGCACTTAACGCCCCCAAACGCACGGCGGCGCGAATCAATGCTCCGGTTTTATGGCGGTGAATCCGCTCCAGTGCACCCAGCTCAACCTGATGACCTTCAGCTTCCAGATCCAGTGCCTGGCCGCCGCACATACCGGCAATGCCGCTGGCCTGAGCCAGTTCAGAGATCATCGCGATGCGGTCACGGTCAGTGACTTCCGGCATTGGGGCGTCGCTGATAATGGAGAATGCCAGCGTTTGTAGCGCATCTCCGGCCAAGATCGCATTTGCCTCGCCAAATTTTACGTGGCAAGTCGGCAGACCGCGTCGCAGGTCATCGTCATCCATCGCGGGCAAATCATCGTGCATCAGCGAATAGGCATGAATGCATTCGACGGCGGCAGCGGGAGCATCAAGCGTACTCAGGCTGACACCAAACATCTGACCGGTCGCATACACCAGGAACGGGCGCAGACGTTTACCGCCTAATAATGCGCCATATTGCATGGTTTCTACCACGGGAGTGTTCTGAAAGGGCAGTGGCGCGATAAAACGGCTCAGTGCCTGGTTTGCCTGCTCAACGCAAGCCTGTAGCTGCTGCGTAAAATCCATTTACTCATTATCCGGTGTAAAAGGCGTAAGGGCGGCGTCTTCAGTATCTGACAGCAGGATTTGTACGCGCTGTTCAGCCTGTTGTAATTTGACCTGTCCCTGACGCGCCAACTGTACGCCACGTTCGAATTCGTTCAACGCTTCTTCTAACGGCAGGTCGCCGCCTTCCAGACGGGTAACAATTTGTTCCAGCTCGCTCAGCGCGGTTTCAAAACTGGCGGGCGCTTCATTTTTCTTCGGCATAATGAATGTCTGACTCTCTGTATTGGCAGCACAAGACTATGGTAACGGACTCGCACTGATAAGCAAATAACGCGCAATGTGCACAGTAGCCGCGTGATGGTGATATACTTGCGCGCCTGGATGCAGTCGCGGGTATGGGCTGCTGTATTTTTTTCCATTACAAGTCATTCAGACTTGCCTAAGAACCATTGCCGCCATGAAGTTTATCATTAAATTGTTCCCAGAAATCACCATCAAAAGCCAATCTGTGCGTTTGCGCTTTATAAAAATTCTGACAGGGAACATTCGTAACGTTTTAAAGCACTATGATGAAGACCTTGCCGTTGTCCGTCACTGGGATCACGTAGAGGTTCGCGCTAAAGATGAAAGCCAGCGCCTGGATATTCGCGACGCGCTGACCCGTATTCCGGGTATCCACCACATTCTCGAAGTAGAAGACGTGCCGTTTACCGATATGCACGATATTTTTGAGAAGGCACTGGTGCAGTATCGCGATCAACTGGAAGGAAAAACCTTCTGCGTACGCGTTAAGCGTCGCGGGAAGCATGAGTTTAGCTCCATTGAGGTGGAACGTTATGTTGGCGGTGGACTGAACCAACATATTGAATCTGCACGCGTGAAGCTGACGAAGCCGGACGTGACGGTTAATCTTGAAATCGAAAACGACCGTCTGCTGCTGGTTAAAGGCCGCTATGAAGGTATTGGCGGTTTCCCTATTGGTACGCAGGAAGATGTACTGTCGCTGATTTCCGGCGGTTTCGACTCCGGTGTGTCCAGCTATATGCTGATGCGTCGCGGCTGCCGTGTGCACTATTGCTTCTTTAACCTTGGCGGCGCAGCGCATGAAATCGGCGTTCGCCAGGTGGCGCATTACCTGTGGAATCGCTTCGGTAGTTCGCATCGCGTGCGTTTTGTTGCTATCAACTTTGAACCGGTGGTCGGTGAGATCCTGGAGAAAGTTGATGACGGCCAGATGGGCGTGGTTCTCAAACGTATGATGGTTCGCGCGGCGTCGAAAGTCGCTGAGCGCTACGGCGTACAGGCGCTGGTAACCGGTGAAGCACTGGGCCAGGTGTCCAGCCAGACGCTGACCAACCTGCGTCTGATCGATAACGTATCCGACACCCTGATCCTGCGCCCGCTTATCTCCCATGATAAAGAGCACATCATCAATCTGGCGCGTGAAATTGGTACCGAGGACTTTGCCCGTACCATGCCGGAATACTGCGGTGTGATTTCAAAAAGCCCGACGGTGAAAGCGATCAAAGCGAAGATTGAGGCCGAAGAAGAAAACTTCGATTTCTCTATCCTCGATAAAGTGGTTGAAGAAGCGAACAATATCGATATTCGCGATATCGCCCAGCAGACGCAGCAGACCGTGGTAGAAGTGGAAACCGTGAGCGGTTTCGGCCCGAATGACGTAATCCTTGATATCCGTTCTGTGGATGAACAGGATGATAAACCGCTGAAGGTTGAAGGTGTGGACGTCGTTTCTCTGCCATTCTACAAGCTGAGCACTAAATTCGGCGATCTGGACCAGAGTAAAACCTGGCTGCTGTGGTGTGAACGCGGGGTGATGAGTCGCCTGCAGGCGCTTTATCTGCGCGAGCAGGGCTTTGAAAATGTGAAGGTGTATCGCCCGTAATTGAGTAAACATCGTGTTGTAGGCCGGATAAGGCGGTTACGCCGCCATCCGGCAATATAACGATATTATTCAAAACGAACGGGAAGCGTCTTCCCGTTCGACTCCCAGACCCCCTGATAGACACCGTCTTTAAACTCTAGCGTTATCTTCTCTTGCGTTTGTTCAGCCGCAGATGTCTTCAGTTCATAATGTTGATTGTCGGCTGTGTCGCATTTGCCGGTCAATTCAATCGGCGCGCCAAATTTTTGGTAAAAGTAAGCCCCTTCAAAAAAATCACCGTATTTGCAGTCCACCTTCAACACAATACGCATGCTTTTTCCCAGCGTGCCGTACATGACTTTGCCGTCAATGCCGGGCGCTGGAGAAACTGGTGTTGTACTCTTTACGGTAGTCAGATATTGGCCGTACGGTGTGAGTCGATTTTGCAGTTCCGCGGTTGGGATTTTCGTTGTGAAATCACCCAACTCGTCGAGCGCACGGCTGGCGTGGTTGCTACAGCGTCCGTTCAGGAAAGCCAGATGGTCTTTTTGCAGGGAGAATTTGTCGATGTAGTACAAACCGTCGGTGTAGGTTGCGCACGATGCGTAGAATTCGGCATAGTTAAAATCTTCACCTTTCTCTTCTTTTATTTGTTCTGGTGTTTGCGAATTATGTGCCGTAACAAAGGTATCGATTTGGCCGCGGATATTTTTTCTGATGCGGGTGTTTAATTCGGCGATTGTAGCCCGGGAAAAGAGATCGTTAAGGGTAATTGCCGCACCGCTGGCTAAATCGAAGCTGATCGGCACATTGTACGACTCGCAATACGCCCCGCAACCTTCGATAAACATGTTGAGCGTCAGGATTTTTGCGTCGCGATACTCAACCGTGTAGTCAAGGTTTGCGGTGGGATTCATGGCTGATTTCGCAAACTGATTTACTGTGGCCTGTGGAGTATTGCCCGGTAGCTGATTGATAAAGTTTGCGAAAATATAATCGTTAATGCGTTTTGCAACTCTGGGGTTATCCGTCGAGGAAAACCATGGCACGCGATACTGCATTTCAGTGCTTCCGGGATAGCGATATTCAATACTCTTTATTTCGAGTTGCGTCGCTGTGGCATAACCGGAAAGGAGCAGTAAAGCCACTCCACTCAGATATCCTTTCATTATGATTCCTTATAAGGGAGTGGCTCGAAGATTTACTCGTAGTAGTTATAGATTCCCGCGGCCATCACCAGCTGTGACGCCACCTCGTGAGCTTTTTCGCGACTCACCAGCAGATCAATGATTTTTAAACCGAAATCGATTGAGGTTCCCGGTCCCTGGCTGGTTAACAGATTGACGCGCGGATCCCATACGACGCGCTTGTCCTGCCACTGGTCAGCGGGAATTTGGTCTTTCAGCGCCGGAAAACCGGTCATGTTACCGATGGGGAAAATATCGTGTGGGAGGAGTACGGTGGCGGCCGCGGCGCAAATTGCCGCGACAATGCGCCCGGAACGATGAAACTGTTTCACGGTTTCGATAAGCAGCGGGCTGTCGCGAAAACACTCGGCGCCTTTAATACCGCCCGGTAGCACGATAATGTCGAAATCGCCGTCAGCAACTTCGACTAATGGTGCATCCGCCAGCAGCTTTACTCCGCGTGAGCACACAATAGTCAGGCCGCCATCGCTGGCGACGCTGGCGGTTGTGACCTTAATTCCGCCGCGAACCAGCAGATCGATAGTGGTGACCGCTTCGGTCTCCTCACTACCAGGGGCGAGACATACCAGTGCTTGAGCGCTCATACTCACTTTCCTTTCTCTTAACCATTTCAAACAGGTGGGCATTTTCCGGAACGGCGATGCCGTGCGCGCGGGCGCGTTTTAACAAATAACCGGTAATGTAGTCGATCTCAGTATGGCGCAGGGCACGTATGTCTTGCAGCATCGATGAGATATTTTCCGCCGTACTGTCAATCACTTGCTCGACATAATAGCGTAAATCATCCACAGATGTGTGGTGGCCTTCGCGTTCAATGACCGCGGCCACTTCCTCGCAGATGAGTGCTATTTTTTCAGGATGATGGCGTAACTCGCCGTTTGGGCAATCCCATAATGCGGTCAGCGGGTTAATGACACAGTTGACGGCCAGTTTGCGCCACAGCTCGGCGCGAATAGTGTCGTGCCAGGCGACGTCCGGTAGCACCTCTTGCAGGACTTCAGCCAGATAACTGAAATCACCGTCTTGTTCACGCGCCGGACCAATGCGCGTTGTTCCCTGAGCGACATGAATGATGACGTTGCCGTCACGGCGTGCCGCGTGGGTGGTGGTGCCCATCAGCAGAGGTTGCTTAATGCTATGCAGCTCTTCAATCGTCCCCATACCGTTGTGAATCAGCAGAATCGGGGTGGTTTCAGGCAGAATTGCGGCCAGGCCTTTTACCGCATCAGAAACCTGCCAGGCTTTCAGGGTGACCAGCAGCAGGTCGCTTTTTGCCAAAAAGTCGGGGTCGTTTGCCGTCAGGGATTCATTAAAAACTGACCCATCCGTGTCGATCAGGTTTACGCTGCAATAGGGTTGCGGTACGCGTAGCCACCCTTGCACCTCATGTCCATGTTTGCATAGCGTGGTAAGCCAAAGCTGTCCTAGCGCTCCACATCCCAGTACGGTAATTTTCATTCTTCCTCCTCACCTGCAACAGCACCAGGTGTTAATCCATATCGGCCGTACCCCATTATTGTTCGCAGGTATCAGTACCACGTACAATTAAAGGATACAGCCTAGTATAGCGCTGTCTGTTGGGTAACTTTGCAGGTATTATGCTTCGCATCAAAAATGAAGGGAGAGGAAAAGATGCCATCTTTCGATATTGTCTCTGAAGTTGATCTTCAGGAAGCCCGTAACGCGGTAGATAACGCCAGCCGCGAAGTGGAGTCACGCTTTGATTTTCGTGGCGTTGAAGCGACTTTTGAGCTGAATGAGTCAAATAAGACGATTAAGGTGCTGAGCGAGTCTGATTTTCAGGTCAATCAGTTGCTGGATATTCTGCGTGCCAAGCTGCTCAAACGCGGTATTGAAGGCACGTCGCTGGACGTACCAGAAACCTTCGTGCACAGCGGTAAAACCTGGTTTGTTGAAGCTAAGCTGAAACAAGGCATTGAAAGCGCAGTGCAAAAGAAGATCGTTAAGCTGATCAAAGACAGCAAACTGAAGGTGCAGGCGCAGATTCAGGGCGAAGAAATCCGTGTAACCGGCAAGGCGCGTGACGACCTGCAATCCGTCATGGCACTGGTTCGCGGCGGCGACCTCGGCCAGCCGTTCCAGTTTAAGAACTTCCGCGATTAAGTCGTAATGCCTGATGGCGCGACGCTTATCAGGCCTACAGGTAGCACACGTTATTTGTAGGCCGGATAAGACGATAGTCGCCATCCGGCAATCATCACGCCTGACTGATGGCCTGCTCAACCTCAAATCGATTGGTGACTTTGCTGTCGATTTTCACGTAGGCCGAATGCTCTTTTGCCACAATTAACACTTCGCTTATTCCTTCTTTTGCCAGCAGGCGCTGCTTTAAAGTGTCATCGGCGGCAATCTCCGGTGGAATTTCCACACGCAGGCTGCTGACATACGGCGGCTCTTTCATTGTACTTGCCACAACTAACCAAACTGCTGCCAGAAACGCGCCGGCCAGGAATACGGCCTGACCATCAAACATTTCAACCACCCAACCGCCGAGCGAACCGCCAATCGCCACGCCAAGAAACTGGCTGGTGGAGTAAACGCCCATCGCCGTGCCTTTATAACCCGCAGGTGATTCTTTACTGATAAGCGAGGGGAGGAGGGCTTCCATCAGGTTGAAGGCGAGGAAGAATATCTGCACGCCCGCAATCAGCCCCCAGAAACGAATGTTAGCGCTCCACAATACAATCTCTGCAATAAGTATCAGTAACACGCAGGCGAGGAACACACGTTTCATCTTGCGCTTCACTTCGGCGTAAATGATGAACGGCACTACGGAAACAAAGGACAGCAGCATCGTCACCAGATAAATTTTCCAGTGCTCTGCGGCGGGGAAGCCCGCTTTCGCCAGTTGGCCTGGTAAGGCGACGAATGTGGACATCAGCAAAATGTGCAGGCACATGATGCCAAAATTGAGCTTCAGCAGTTTTGGCTCCGCCAGCACTTTGCTGAAGCTGCCTTTTACCATGCCCGACTCGCGGTTCAACACGTGGGTAGTGCTATTGGGAACGACCCAAATGGTTAGCACAATACCCGTGGTAGCAAGAGCTGCAATCATCCAGAACAGCGCGTGTAGCCCCAGCGCATGGGTAACTATTGGTCCCAGCACCATCGCAATGGCGAAGGTGATACCGAAGCTGACGCCGATAAACGCCATCGCTTTGGTACGGTTTTGCTCACGGGTTAAGTCGGAAAGTAGCGCCATTACGGCAGCAGCAATCGCGCCAGAGCCTTGCAAAGCCCGGCCAAGAATAATTCCCCAGATTGAATCGGAGAGAGCAGCAATTATGCTGCCGAGAACAAATACCGCCAGCCCGCCGACAATAAGTGGCTTACGACCGATGCGGTCAGAGAGTAGGCCAAAGGGGATTTGGAAAACGGCTTGTGCCAGACCATATATGCCGATGGCAAGGCCAATCAGCGCTTCACTGGCACCCTGTAGCGCCATACCGTATGTGGTCAGAACCGGCAGGACCATAAACATGCCAAGCATGCGCAACGAGAATACGGTCCCTAAACCCCAGGTGGCGCGCAACTCACCGGGCGTCATTTTGTAATCGTTCATTCCCACCTCTGTATTAATTTCGCGCCTAGTGTAAAGCGCTAAGCAGGCTGGGTAAATATGCGCTTTATTAACAAATGTTGGGGTTGTGAGGGGCGTCGGCTGGAGACGAAAATGCCGGATAGCGATCTGAACGTAACTTATCCGGCCTACAAGCTATGTGCTTTTTTGTAGGCCGGATAAGGCGTCAGCCGCCATCCGGCATAGAAGGTGTGACGATTAACTTACCAGACGTAAGTCAGCAGGTTCTGCGAGTTTGGCACCATAAAGTCGACGGACATCATCACGGAAAGCGCGGTAATGGCGATGATGGAGAAACCGAACAGCTTGCGCGCCCAGACTCTGTCATCTTCCACTTTATAACCGCGCAGCGCCATGCCCAACCACCAGACGCTCACCGCCGCTGCAACAATCAGGTATTTATAACCTGCATAGCCGCCCAGGGTTAGCATCAGCGTGGCGATAGCAAACGCCACGATGTACAGCGTGATATGGTTCTTCGCGACCGAAATACCTTTCACCACCGGCAGTACCGGGATGTTGGCAGCCTGATAATCCTTGAAGCGGAAAATCGCAATCGCGTACGAGTGCGGCATCTGCCACAGGCTGAAAATAGCCAGCAGAATCAACGCACCGCTATCGAACTCACCGGTTACGGCACAGTAGCCAATCACCGGCGGCGCAGCGCCGGAGAGTGAGCCAATCAGCGTGCCGTAAACGGAATGGCGCTTCATGTACAGGCTATAAACGCCCACATAGACCACGAAGCCCATTACCCCCAGCCAGCAGGCCAGAGGGTTCGCGCCAAACCACAGCAGCATAAAGCCAGCAATACCCAGCAGGGTGGCGTATACCAGCGAGACCGCAGGGGAAATCAGACCTTTAACCAACACGCGGTTTTTGGTCCTCTCCATCTTCCTGTCGATATCCCTGTCGATGTAGTTGTTAAATACACAACCCGACGCCACAACCAGTGACACCCCAACCAGCGTGTAGATAAACAGGGGATAATCAATGCTGCCTTTCGAGGCCAGCAGGAATCCCCCAATCACCGAGATCAGGTTGCCAAAGATGATGCCTGGTTTCGTTACTTGCAGGTATTGCTTAAACATCATAATCGCCGCTCTTAGTGCATCATCATGTTGTAGTTAAGGTTCCACATAATCCAGATGGAGCCCACAACCAGGATGGCGATGATTAGCACAGTAAAGACAAAGGCCGTCATGTTCCAACCTTCATCAGATTTGCTATTCATGTGCAGGAAGCACACCAGGTGCACCAGAATCTGTACCACTGCCATTGCCAGAATAGTTCCCAGAATGACGGCCGGTGAGGCAGAACCTGTCATCACCATCCAGAACGGAATGACCGTCAGGATGATCGACAGGATAAAACCTGTCATGTAGGTTTTTACGCTGCCATGGGATGCGCCGCCGCTCTCGTTAGAATGACTCATTACATCGCCCCCATCAGATAAACAACAGTGAACACACAGATCCACACCACATCCAGGAAGTGCCAGAACAGGCTCAGGCACATGATGCGGGTACGGTTAGTACTGGTCAGGCCGCGACGAGCAACTTGCACCATCAGCACTGCCATCCAGATAAGACCGGAGGTGACGTGCAGACCGTGCGTGCCGACCAGCGCGAAGAACGCAGACAGGAAGCCACTGCGATCCGGGCCCATACCGTTAACAATCAGGTGATGGAATTCATAGAGTTCCATCCCGATGAATCCGGCACCGAACAAGAAGGTCAACGCCAGCCAGGAGATAACCTGGCTCTTGTTGTTCTTGTACATGGCAATCGCTGCCATGCCGTAAGTAATGGAGCTGAATAACAGCAGGAATGTTTCAACCAGAACGAACGGCAGTTCAAAAATGTCCTTACCTGTCGGGCCACCTGCGGTGCCGTTCACCAGAACGGCATAGGTTGCAAACAGAATAGAGAACAGAATGCAGTCGCTCATCAGGTAGACCCAGAATCCGAAGATCTTGGTCTGGCCTGCATCGTGGTGCCCGTGTTCGTGCGCGTGGGCAGTCGCGTGCGTTAAAGTATCAGTTGCCATTTTTCAGCCCTGCCTTAGTAATCTCATCGAAATGCTGGTTTTCCAGTTTTTCGACTTCCGGGACCGGCACGTAGTAATCCACGTCTTCATCAAAGCTTTTCACAATCCAGCTGATGATCATGCCTGCGAAGCTTGCAATTGCCAGCCACCAGATATGCCAGATCATGGCGAAACCAAACAGTGTTGCGAAGGCGGTAATGACGATACCGGCACCGCTGTTCTTCGGCATATGAATTTCTTCATAGTGCGCAGGCTGCTTGTACGCTTCACCTTTTTCTTTCATTTCCCAGAAGGCATCACGCTCGTGAACGTGCGGCACAACGGCAAAGTTATAGAACGGAGGCGGGGAAGAGGTTGCCCACTCCAGCGTACGACCACCCCATGGGTCACCGGTCAGGTCACGGTTCTGCTCGCGGTCGCGAATAGAAACGAAGATCTGAATCAGCTGGCACAGGATACCCAGTGCAATCAGCGCGGCGCCGCAGGCGGCAACGACCAGCATCGGATGGAACTGTGGATCAATCTGCTGGCTGAGGCGACGGGTCATACCCATGAAGCCCAGCACGTACAGTGGCATAAATGCTACGAAGAAGCCGATGATCCAGAACCAGAATGCGCGTTTACCCCAGGTTTCGTTCAGCGTGAAGCCAAACGCTTTTGGCCACCAGTAGGTCATACCAGCGAAGCATCCAAATACGACACCGCCGATGATAACGTTATGGAAGTGCGCGATCAGGAACAGACTGTTGTGCAGAACGAAGTCCGCACCCGGCACCGCCAGCAGTACACCGGTCATGCCGCCGACTGAGAAGGTGACGATAAAGCCAATCGTCCACAGCATTGCTGAGTGGAATACGATACGGCCCTGATACATGGTGAACAGCCAGTTGAAGATCTTCACCCCGGTCGGGATGGCGATAATCATGGTGGTGATACCGAAGAAGGCGTTTACGTTAGCGCCTGCACCCATGGTGAAGAAGTGGTGCAGCCAAACAACGAACGACAGAACGGTGATACACACGGTTGCCCACACCAGCGAGGTGTAACCAAACAGACGTTTACGCGAGAAGGTTGCCGCGATTTCGGAGAACACACCGAAGACTGGCAGAACCAGAATGTACACTTCCGGATGGCCCCAGGCCCAAATCAGGTTGATGTACATCATCATGTTGCCGCCCATATCGTTGGTAAAGAAATGGGTGCCCAGATAGCGATCCAGGGTTAGCAACGCGACGGTAACCGTCAGGATTGGGAAAGAAGCGATAATCAGGATGTTTGCACACAGAGATGCCCAGCTAAACACCGGCATCTTGAACATGGTCATTCCTGGTGCACGCATCTTAATGATGGTCACAAAGAAGTTGATACCGGTCAGGGTTGTACCAATACCGGACAACTGGACTGCCCATATCCAATAGTCGACCCCGACGCTTGGACTGTACTCTATTCCCGAAAGTGGCGGATACGCCAGCCAACCGGTCTGCGCGAATTCACCCACGCCCAGAGAAAGGTTAACCAGGATTACGCCGACAACGGTGAACCAGAAGCTCAGGTTGTTTAGGAACGGGAATGCAACGTCACGTGCGCCGATCTGCAGCGGAACCACCAGGTTCATCAGACCGATAACAAATGGCATTGCCACGAAGAAGATCATAATCACGCCGTGAGCCGTGAAGATCTGGTCGTAGTGGTGAGGAGGCAGGAAGCCCGCTTCACCTGCAGAAGCCAGCGCTTGCTGACTACGCATCATGATGGCGTCGGCAAAGCCACGAATCAACATGACGATTGCGACGATGACATACATGATGCCAAGGCGTTTGTGGTCAACCGAGGTTAGCCACTCTTTCCACAGGTAGGTCCACTTACCGAAGTAAGTGATAAGGCCCAGTAAGGCCGCACCACCGATGATAATGGCAGCAATCGTAACCATGACAATAGGTTCATGGAACGGAACTGCATCCAGCGTCAATTTTCCGAACATCGTATTCTTCCTCGGCCCCTTAGTGAGCGGATTCCGCGTGGCTCATGTCCATGCCTTCCATTCCTTCGTGTGCGCTGTGCTCACCTTCGGGTTGGGACATGTCCATGCTCTTACCGTGAGCCATAAATTTGTTAATAACGTCTTTAAACAAATCCGGTTTCACGTTGGAGAAGTATTCCACCTGGTTGTATTCGCTTGGCGCAGCCACTTTCTCGAACGCTGCCATGTCGCTCATGGTGTTCGTGGACTGTTTAGCTTTAGCAACCCATTGGTCGAATTCGGCGCGGTCCTTTGTTGCGATAGCCTTGAACTTCATACCGGAGAAGCCTGGTCCGCTATAACTTGCGGAGATACCATCATAAGTACCGACTTCGTTGGCGATCAGATGCAGTCGAGTCTGCATACCGGCCATGGCATAAATCTGGCTACCCAGACGCGGGATAAAGAAGGAGTTCATCACGGAGTTGGAAGTCACTTTGAATTCAACCGGAGTATTCGCCGGGAAGGCGATTTCATTCACGGTAGCGATACCCTGTTCCGGATAGATGAAGAACCATTTCCAGTCCATGGAAACCACTTCGATGGTAATGGGCTTCTCGTCATGCGCCAGCGGTTTGCTTGGCTCAAGAGCGTGAGTGGTTTTCCAGGTCAGGACGGCAAGGAAAATGATGATTAAGATCGGCACCGTCCAGACCACAGCTTCCACTTTATTGGAGTGTGACCAGTTCGGGCTGTACTTCGCATCTTTATTGCTTGCACGATACTTCCAGGCAAAACCAACAGCCATCAAGATGGCGGGAATAACGACAATCAACATCAGGCCAAATGCCGTCAGTATCAATGACCGTTGTTCCAGTCCAATCTGTCCTTTAGGGTCAAGCAGCGCAGAATTACAGCCACTGAGTAATGCAGTGCCTGCAATTAATGACAACCATCCCAAACTTTTATTGTATTTCCTGAGTCTCATTTAACGACCTCAATTCCACGGGACCGGGTGGCGTTTAAAGTGTGAGGGCATTTTACGGGAAGGTTACATTACTGTAAACATCTCTAGATCTGTGTTACTGGGTTCTGCCGTGCATGTCACATATGTTGCAATATATGTCGCTTTGGCTTTAAGAACCTGTTGCAACATCACGTTATAACGAAAGCGGGCAGGTGGGTGGCGTACTGAGGGCAATTGGTATAACCAATACGAAAATAAAACAATTGTTTAACAATTGATTATCAATAAAGGGACAATTGAGGAACAAAAAATAAATCTTTCGTGGCTGAATCGAGTAAGGAAAATAGTATATATAAAAGGCGTCAATAATTTCCAAATTCTTTGGCGCACAAAATAACAAATATTATTTTTAGCAGTTGTTGCTTATTTCGCCGTTATAATTACGTAGGGTGATTACAACGGCGATATTAATGCGGTTTTTTTACGCCAGACGTGTTTTTCGCAGTGCCAGATAATCCAGCAATCCACCAAAAACGACCCCGCAGACTGCGACCGCCACCGAGACTTCAAGCAGTTCTGGCAGGAAGGAGAAGTTGGTGTAATCCAGCGCGTTCATGGTTAACAGCAGCAGCCAAACCAGCAGCAGGCAGCAGCCCGCAACCAGCGTCATTAATGCCAGACTGTACGCCCCACGAAATTCCGTGCGTGGAATAAAGCTTTCATTTTGCCAGCTATGTTCCAGAGTCTGGCGGCATACCAGCAGCAGTATCAGACCAGGAATCGCGGCAAACACCGAGAACAGATAAAACGTCGGCCAGCCGTGTGCTTCGACAAACCAACCCGCTACCGGGCCAACGTAAACGCGGCCAACGGCAGAAAGCGCGGAGAGGAGGGCGAACTGGGTCGCTGAGAAGGACTTATTGCACAGCGTCATTAATAAGGCGACAAATGCTGCCGTGCCCATTCCACCGCACAGGTTTTCAAAGAAGACGGCGGCCGCCATGCTAAACATGTGTTTGTCCGTGATGGACAGTAGCCAGTAGCCCGCATTCGACGCCCCTTGCAGGATGCCGAAAATAAGCAATGCGCGGAACAGCGAAAGGCGCTGCATCAGGATCCCGCCGTACAGCGCGCCAACAATGGTGGCCAGTAGCCCCAGTGTTTTATTCACCACGCCAACTTCACCGGCATCAAACCCAACGCCGCGGATTAACAAGGTGGTGGTCAGGCTCATGGCAAAGGCATCCCCGAGCTTATACAGCACAATAAGCAGTAAGATCAGCCAGGCGTTGTTACGACTAAAGAAGTCGCGCAGCGGAGCCGCAACCGCCTGTTCCAGCGTTTTAGGCACCGGAATGGTGTCAGTCGGTTCGGGTGCTAACAGGGTGGCGATGATACAAGGAATCAACAGCGCAGCCATCAGCCAGTACATCCCTTGCCAGCCCAGCCAGCGATCGGCCATCCACAGGGCCAGTCCGCCTGAAACCAGCATCCCTAATCGATAGCCCAGCACGCTGATCGCCGCGCCGGTGCCGCGGTCTTCTGCGGGCAATACGTCGGTTTTCCAGGCATCAAAGACGATATCCTGCGATGCCGAGCAAAAAGCGATCACTACTGCGAGTGCGGCCATCCAGCGTAACTGTGTGCCAGGCTCCAGAAAGCCCATCGCGGCGATAGAAATTAACAACAGCACCTGGGTCGCCAGCAGCCAGCCGCGACGTCGACCTAAAAACGGTGGCGTGTAACGGTCCATCAACGGGGACCAGAGAAACTTAAATACGTAGGCCTGACCGACCAGGGAAAAGAAACCGATGGTTTTAAGATCGATATTCTCGACCGTCATCCATGCCTGAAGCGTACCGGAGGTGAGTGCGAGCGGTAAACCGGAGGCGAACCCCAGAATGAGCAGGATAGCTGAGCGTGGCTGCTGAAAAATACGTAAGTAATGACTGGACATGGGCTTCTATAGGCCCGACGAACGCCGGGCCATATGGGCAGAAATTAACGAGCGTTCTGCTTGATGAAATCGTGAACGCTGGTGTCCTGAGACATATCAGCGATGGTATCGGTCAGTACGCTGTTAACGGCATTAGCGATATTTTTGTTAGAGGCCTGCAGAGCACCTTCAACAGAATAGCTTGCACGGTAGTTTTTGGTCATCTTGTTGCCGTTGGCGGCGGTCGCGATGATGGCGATGTCTGCTTTGGTAGCGATGTTATAGCGCACGCTACCCTGAGACACGTCAGCATACAGCTGGTTAACAATGATTTGCAGGTTGACTGCACCGTTTGGTCCAATCATATAACCACGTGCGGTCATCTGTTTTTCCAGCACTTCTTGCAGCAGGAAACGCAGATCGCGGGATGCGGTCAGGGTAACCAGTTGGTTGTCACGGGTGACTTTTGCCAGCGCTTGATCCTGGCGCTGGTCGGCACCATTGATGCTAACGGTCACACCCATCAGGCTCGGGTCCTGCTGCGGCAGGGTAATTTTCGGGGAGACTTCAATAGTGGTCGGCGGCGTTGCGCATCCAGCTAACATAAACAGTGCGACAAACGGGACGAGGATTTTTTTAAACATGCCAGGGCTCTCAGCGAATCTAAATTGTATGGTTAGAGAAAATTCCCGCCATCATAACATCGCCAACGATGAGGGGAAGTGGGTAACGCATGTAAATTCATTGTGTTGTCCGTTTTATGACTTTGTAGAGACTATAAACGGACTTTTTGCAATAAATTGGAGTGAGGAATCAGTGAACTTCATCCGTTTGAATGAGAAAATCAGACAAGCGCTAATTTTTTGTTGCTAAGGTGTAATGAAAACGGTAAAAGCGGCTAGTATTTAAAGGGATGGGTGACATCTCAGCGTTGTCGGAGGAAAAATTTCATGATGATTCGTGAGCAAATAGAAGAAAAATTAAGGGCAGCGTTCGAACCCGTGTTCCTCGAAGTTGTGGATGAAAGCTATCGTCACAATGTCCCGGCTGGTTCTGAAAGCCACTTTAAGGTTGTACTGGTTAGCGATCGCTTTACAGGTGAACGTTTTCTTAATCGTCATCGGATGATTTACAGCACATTAACGGCGGAACTTTCCACAACCGTTCATGCGCTTGCCCTGCATACCTACACTATTAAGGAGTGGGAAGCGTTGCAGGATACGATTTTTGCATCGCCTCCGTGTCGTGGTGCGGGAAGCATCGCGTAAAAACGGATTTGCAACAACCGACGCTTTTCCAGTATGTTGCTACAGATTATGTGAAAACGGCCTGCGGGCCGTTTTGTTTTGTCTGAATTCTGGGGCAGTCGTACAGTATTCAGACAAAAATTAGCCGGGAATTGTGAAAAAAGCCGCAGCAACGCGCGATAACCGTTCTCGACTCATAAAAGTGATGCCGCTATAATGCGCGTCTTATTTTTCGGAATGTCTTCGGGATGATTCTGACGACAGGGAATGTGATTGCTTATGAGAACATCCCAGTTCCGCGAAGCCAACAACCTGTGCTTGCGGAGAAGAGTTGACCGAGCACTGTGATTTTTTGAGGTAACAAGATGCAAGTTTCAGTTGAAACCACTCAAGGCCTTGGCCGCCGTGTAACGATTACTATCGCTGCTGACAGCATCGAGACCGCTGTGAAAAGCGAGCTGGTCAACGTAGCGAAGAAAGTGCGTATTGACGGTTTCCGCAAAGGAAAAGTACCGATGAATGTTGTTGCTCAGCGTTATGGCGCGTCTGTTCGCCAGGACGTTCTGGGTGACCTGATGAGCCGCAACTTCGTTGACGCGATCATCAAAGAAAAAATCAATCCGGCTGGCGCACCGAACTACGTTCCGGGCGAATACAAACTGGGTGAAGATTTTACTTACGCGGTAGAGTTCGAAGTTTACCCGGAAGTTGAGCTGACTGGCCTGGAAGCAATCGAAGTTGAAAAACCGGTTGTTGAAGTTACCGACGCTGACGTTGACGTAATGCTGGACACCCTGCGCAAGCAGCAGGCTACCTGGAAAGACAAAGACGGCGCTGCTGATGCAGAAGACCGTGTAACCATCGACTTCACCGGTTCTGTAGACGGCGAAGAGTTCGAAGGCGGCAAAGCGTCTGACTTCGTACTGGCGATGGGCCAGGGTCGTATGATCCCGGGCTTTGAAGAAGGCGTTAAAGGCCACAAAGCTGGCGAAGAGTTCACTATCGACGTGACCTTCCCGGAAGAGTACCACGCTGAAAACCTGAAAGGTAAAGCTGCGAAGTTCGTTATCAACCTGAAGAAAGTTGAAGAACGCGAACTGCCGGAACTGACTGAAGAATTCATCAAACGTTTCGGCGTTGAAGATGGTTCCGTAGCAGGTCTGCGCGCTGAAGTCCGTAAAAACATGGAACGCGAGCTGAAAGGCGCTGTGCGTAACCGCGTTAAGTCTCAGGCGATCGAAGGTCTGGTAAAAGCTAACGACATCGACGTTCCGGCTGCACTGATCGACAGCGAAATCGACGTTCTGCGTCGTCAGGCTGCACAGCGTTTCGGTGGCAACGAGAAACAAGCTCTGGAACTGCCGCGTGAACTGTTCGAAGAACAGGCTAAGCGTCGCGTAGTTGTTGGTCTGCTGCTGGGCGAAGTGATTCGTACCAACGAACTGAAAGCTGACGAAGATCGCGTTAAAGGCCTGATCGAAGAGATGGCTTCTGCTTACGAAGATCCGAAAGAAGTTGTTGAGTTCTACAGCAAAAACAAAGAGCTGATGGACAACATGCGTAACGTCGCTCTGGAAGAGCAGGCTGTTGAAGCCGTTCTGGCGAAAGCGAAAGTGACTGAAAAAGCCACTTCCTTCAACGAACTGATGAACCAGCAGGCGTAATTCGTCGCTTTTTTAGCTCGAATTTCGTACGCAAGCCCGTCACCTTTTGGTGGCGGGTTTTTTTTTGTCACGCATTTTGCATGGGAAGAGTGCGAAAACAGCGTTTCAGTGTTAGCGTTACAACAAAAGATTGTTATGCTTGAATTATGGCGATGTCGTACCCATTACTGAGGGACTAGCTGATAATCCGTCCATAAGGTTACAATCAGCACAGCAGGTTTTTTCAAATTTTATCCAGGAGACGGAAATGTCATACAGCGGCGAACGAGATAACTTTGCACCCCATATGGCGCTGGTGCCGATGGTCATTGAACAGACCTCACGTGGTGAGCGCTCTTTTGATATCTATTCTCGTCTACTTAAGGAACGCGTCATTTTTCTGACCGGCCAGGTCGAAGACCATATGGCTAACCTGATCGTGGCGCAGATGCTGTTCCTGGAAGCAGAAAACCCAGAAAAAGATATCTACCTGTACATCAACTCCCCTGGTGGAGTGATCACTGCCGGGATGTCTATCTATGACACCATGCAGTTTATTAAGCCGGACGTCAGCACCATTTGTATGGGCCAGGCGGCCTCAATGGGTGCGTTCCTGCTGACCGCCGGGGCGAAAGGCAAACGTTTTTGCCTGCCTAACTCTCGCGTCATGATCCACCAGCCTCTGGGCGGTTACCAGGGCCAGGCAACGGATATTGAAATTCATGCCCGTGAAATCCTGAAGGTAAAAGGGCGCATGAACGAACTTATGGCGCATCATACGGGTCAATCTCTTGAGCAGATTGAACGTGATACCGAGCGCGATCGCTTCCTCTCCGCTTCTGAAGCGGTAGAGTACGGTCTGGTCGACTCGATTTTGACCCATCGTAATTAATGCCCAGTGCGCAGGTGTGCCGCTATAATTACCTGGAGCGGCACAACGCTGACTAGCGTCTTGCGCCTGAGAATGGCATTTGCGTCGTCGTGTGCGGCACAAAGAACAAAGAAGAGGTTTTGACCCATGACAGATAAACGCAAAGATGGCTCGGGCAAATTGTTGTACTGCTCTTTTTGCGGCAAAAGCCAGCATGAAGTGCGTAAGCTGATTGCCGGTCCATCCGTGTATATCTGCGACGAATGTGTTGATTTATGTAACGACATCATTCGCGAAGAGATTAAGGAAGTAGCACCGCACCGTGAACGCAGTGCGCTGCCGACGCCACATGAAATTCGCAACCACCTGGACGATTACGTTATCGGTCAGGAGCAGGCGAAGAAAGTGCTGGCGGTCGCGGTATACAACCATTACAAACGTCTGCGCAACGGCGACACCAGCAATGGCGTCGAGTTGGGCAAAAGTAACATCCTGCTGATTGGCCCGACGGGTTCCGGTAAAACGCTGCTGGCTGAAACGCTGGCGCGCCTGCTGGACGTTCCGTTCACCATGGCTGATGCCACCACGCTGACCGAAGCCGGTTATGTGGGTGAAGATGTTGAAAATATTATTCAGAAGCTGTTGCAGAAGTGCGATTACGACGTGCAGAAAGCACAGCGTGGGATCGTCTATATCGATGAGATCGACAAGATTTCACGTAAGTCTGATAACCCATCTATTACCCGTGACGTTTCCGGCGAAGGCGTACAGCAGGCGCTGTTGAAACTGATCGAAGGGACGGTTGCTGCCGTTCCGCCGCAGGGTGGTCGTAAACATCCTCAGCAGGAATTCCTGCAGGTTGATACCTCCAAGATCCTGTTTATCTGTGGCGGTGCCTTTGCCGGTCTGGATAAAGTGATTGCTAACCGTGTTGAAACCGGCTCCGGCATTGGTTTTGGCGCAACGGTAAAAGCACAGTCTGATAAAGCCAGCGAAGGTGAACTGCTGTCGCAGGTTGAACCGGAAGATCTGATCAAGTTTGGTCTGATCCCTGAGTTCATCGGTCGTCTGCCGGTTGTGGCAACGCTGAGCGAGCTGAGCGAAGAAGCGTTGATCCAGATCCTCAAAGAGCCGAAAAACGCCCTGACCAAGCAGTACCAGGCGCTGTTCAATCTTGAAGGTGTCGATCTGGAATTCCGTGAGGAAGCGCTGGATGCGATCGCTAAGAAAGCGATGGCGCGTAAAACCGGTGCTCGTGGTCTGCGTTCTATCGTCGAAGCCGCGCTGCTCGACACCATGTACGATCTGCCTTCTATGGAAGACGTCGAAAAAGTGGTGATCGATGAGTCGGTGATTGGCGGTCAGAGCAAGCCATTGCTGATTTACGGTAAGCCGGAAGCGCAGCAGGCATCTGGCGAATAATTCATCAATTCATACAGACATTTAATTAAAAAGGGGGGATTTTATCTCCCCTTTTATTTTTCCGTAAACATGGCGTTGAATGTGTGGGAAACATCCCCATATACTGACATACATGTTAAAGGTGGTGTGAAGCACAGTCGTACCACCTGATTACCTGGCGGAAACTAAACTAAGAGAGAGCTCTATGAATCCTGAGCGTTCTGAACGCATTGAAATCCCCGTATTGCCGTTGCGCGATGTGGTGGTTTATCCGCACATGGTCATACCCTTATTTGTAGGGCGGGAAAAATCTATCCGTTGTCTGGAAGCGGCTATGGACCATGATAAAAAAATCATGCTGGTCGCACAGAAAGAAGCGTCAACGGATGAGCCGGGTGTAAACGATCTTTTCACCGTCGGGACCGTGGCCTCTATTTTGCAGATGCTGAAACTGCCTGACGGCACCGTAAAAGTGCTGGTCGAGGGGTTACAGCGTGCGCGTATTTCTGCGCTGTCTGACAACGGCGAGCATTTCTCTGCGAAAGCAGAGTACCTTGACTCGCCTGCTATTGATGAGCGCGAACAGGAAGTGCTGGTGCGTACCGCTATTAGCCAGTTCGAAGGCTATATCAAGCTGAACAAGAAAATTCCACCAGAAGTGCTGACGTCGCTGAACAGCATTGACGATCCTGCACGTCTGGCGGATACCATCGCTGCACACATGCCGCTGAAGCTGGCTGACAAGCAGTCCGTGCTGGAGATGTCCGACGTTAACGAACGTCTGGAATATCTGATGGCGATGATGGAGTCTGAAATCGATCTGCTGCAGGTTGAGAAACGCATTCGCAACCGCGTGAAAAAGCAGATGGAAAAATCTCAGCGCGAGTACTATCTGAACGAGCAGATGAAAGCTATTCAGAAAGAACTCGGTGAGATGGACGATGCACCGGACGAAAACGAAGCGTTGAAGCGTAAAATCGACGCGGCGAAAATGCCGAAAGAGGCAAAAGAGAAAGCGGAAGCAGAACTGCAGAAGCTGAAAATGATGTCTCCTATGTCGGCGGAAGCGACCGTGGTGCGTGGCTACATCGACTGGATGGTACAGGTGCCGTGGAATGCGCGTAGCAAGGTCAAAAAAGACCTACGTCAGGCGCAGGAAATCCTCGATACCGACCATTATGGTCTGGAGCGCGTCAAAGACCGTATTCTTGAGTATCTCGCGGTTCAAAGCCGTGTAAATAAAATCAAGGGGCCGATCCTGTGTCTGGTTGGACCGCCGGGGGTAGGTAAAACCTCTCTGGGGCAGTCCATCGCTAAGGCAACTGGGCGTAAATACATCCGTATGGCGCTGGGCGGCGTGCGTGATGAAGCCGAAATTCGCGGTCACCGCCGGACCTATATCGGTTCTATGCCGGGTAAACTGATCCAGAAAATGGCCAAAGTGGGCGTTAAAAACCCGCTGTTCCTGCTTGATGAGATCGACAAAATGTCTTCCGACATGCGTGGCGATCCGGCTTCCGCACTGCTCGAAGTGCTGGATCCAGAGCAGAACGTGGCGTTCAGCGATCACTACCTGGAAGTGGACTACGATCTCAGCGATGTGATGTTTGTTGCGACCTCTAACTCCATGAATATTCCGGCACCGTTGCTGGATCGTATGGAAGTGATCCGTCTGTCCGGTTATACCGAAGACGAAAAGCTGAACATTGCCAAACGTCACCTGTTGCCGAAACAGATTGAGCGTAATGCGCTGAAAAAAGGTGAGCTGACGGTCGACGATAGCGCCATTGTGGGCATTATTCGTTACTACACTCGTGAAGCAGGCGTGCGTAGTCTGGAACGTGAAATCTCTAAACTGTGCCGTAAAGCGGTGAAACAGCTGCTGCTGGATAAATCGCTGAAACATATTGAGATCAATGGCGACAACCTGCACGACTATCTGGGTGTACAGCGCTTTGACTATGGCCGCGCGGACAACGAAAACCGCGTTGGTCAGGTGACGGGTCTGGCGTGGACGGAAGTTGGCGGCGATCTGCTGACTATCGAAACCGCCTGCGTACCGGGTAAAGGTAAGTTGACCTACACCGGTTCTCTGGGTGAAGTCATGCAGGAGTCGATTCAGGCTGCGCTGACTGTGGTGCGCGCGCGTGCGGAAAAACTGGGTATTAACCCGGACTTTTACGAAAAACGCGACATCCACGTTCACGTACCTGAAGGGGCGACGCCGAAAGACGGTCCAAGTGCGGGTATTGCTATGTGTACTGCGCTGGTGTCTTGTCTTACCGGTAACCCAGTTCGCGCCGACGTAGCGATGACGGGTGAGATCACCCTGCGTGGTCAGGTTCTGCCTATCGGTGGTTTGAAAGAAAAACTGCTGGCGGCACACCGTGGCGGCATTAAGACGGTCTTAATTCCCGATGAGAACAAACGTGACCTGGAAGAGATTCCGGACAACGTAATTGCCGATCTTAATATTCACCCGGTGAAACGTATTGAGGAAGTTCTGACTCTTGCGTTGCAAAATGAACCCTCTGGAATGCAGGTTGTGACGGCAAAATAGTGACCTCGCGCAAAGAGCATTAATAAAAACAGGGCTGGCAGGCCATTTCGGGCTTGCCAGCCTTTTTTTGTATAGCTAATTTAGATAACGGATTAGGCTTGCCATCATTAACGGGTGTTGTAAGGGCATGGCAGGCCTGATATAACTGCTGCGCGGTCGCACTTTGAAGGATTCAGGTGCGATATAAATTATAAAGAGGAAGAGAAGAGTGAATAAATCTCAACTGATCGACAAAATTGCTGCAGGGGCTGATATCTCTAAAGCTGCGGCTGGACGTGCGTTAGATGCAATTATTGCTTCTGTTACCGAATCTCTGAAAGAAGGTGATGACGTAGCGCTGGTAGGTTTTGGTACTTTTGCCGTTAAAGAGCGTGCTGCCCGTACTGGTCGCAACCCGCAAACAGGTAAAGAGATCACCATCGCCGCGGCTAAAGTACCGGGCTTCCGTGCAGGTAAAGCACTGAAAGACGCGGTAAATTAAGTGATTTCCCCTTTGGGGATGTGACGAAGTACAAGGGCGCATCGACTGATGTGCCTTTTTTATTTGTAATTCCGGTACTTTCTACGCGTTGTGGGCTGACAATTGCCCCTGTTTCTTGTCACAATAGACCTTTGTGCGCAGCGTTCAGGAAACGCTATGCTGCGTGAAGCATATATACTCAAAATCCTTGTTGCCGTTGTTGTCATCAACGCGGGGGCAGCAGAGAGGATAACGCGTATAGTCATCTACAGCGGAGTGTGGTTACACCATGATGGACAGCTTACGCACGGCTGCTAACAGTCTCGTGCTCAAGATTATTTTCGGTATCATTATCGTGTCGTTCATTTTGACCGGCGTGAGTGGTTACCTGATTGGCGGGGGCAATAACTTCGCCGCCAAAGTGAATGGCCAGGAGATCAGCCGCGGGCAGTTCGAGAATGCGTTCAACAGCGAACGTAACCGCATGCAGCAACAGCTGGGCGATCAATACTCCGAGCTGGCCGCGAACGAAGGTTATATGAAAACGCTGCGTCAGCAGGTGCTGAATCGTCTTGTTGACGAAGCGCTGCTGGATCAGTATTCCCGCGAGCTTAAGCTCAACATCAGCGACGATCAGGTTAAACAGGCCATTTTCGCCACGCCTGCGTTCCAGGTGGACGGCAAGTTTGATAACAACCGCTACAACGCGATTGTCAATCAAATGGGAATGACTGCAGACCAGTACGCACAGGCATTACGTAATCAGCTCACGACACAGCAGCTGATTAACGGTGTTGCCGGTACGGACTTCATGCTGAAAGGCGAAACGGATGAACTGGCGGCGCTGGTCGCACAGCAGCGTATCGTGCGCGAGGCGACGATTGACGTTAACGCACTGGCCGCGAAGCAGTCTGTTACCGAGCAGGAAGTTGCCAGCTACTACGAGCAGAATAAAAACAACTTTATGACGCCGGAACAGTTCCGCGTGAGCTACATCAAGCTGGACGCTGCTGCTATGCAGGAGACGGCCAGCGATGCTGATATTCAGTCTTACTATGACCAGCATCAGGATCAGTTCACTCAGCCGCAGCGTAACCGCTACAGCATCATTCAGACCAAAACGGAAGATGAAGCCAAAGCGGTACTGGATGAGCTGAACAAAGGCGGTGACTTCGCTGCGCTGGCGAAAGAAAAATCTGCCGATATCATCTCTGCTCGTAAAGGCGGTGATATGGGATGGCTGGAAGATTCCACTACCCCGGATGAGCTGAAAAATGCTGGTCTGAAAGAAAAAGGCCAACTGTCTGGCGTAATTAAGTCTTCCGTTGGTTTCCTCGTTGCGCGTCTTGACGACGTACAGCCTGCGCAAGTTAAACCGCTGAGCGAAGCCCGTGACGAGATTGCGGCAAAAGTGAAGCAGGAAAAAGCGCTGGATGCCTACTATGCGCTGCAGCAGAAAGTCAGCGACGCGGCCAGCAACGATAACGAATCTCTGGCGGGTGCAGAGCAGGCTGCGGGTATGAAAGCGGTTGAAACGGGCTGGTTTAGCCGTGACAGCCTGCCGGAAGAACTGAATTTCAAACCAGTCGCTGACATCATTTTCAATGGTGGTCTGGTTGGTGAGAACGGTACGCCTGGCAGTAACTCCGATATCATCACCGTGGACGGCGATCGTGCGTTCGTGTTGCGTATTGCAGAGCACAAAGCCGAAGCCGTGAAGCCACTGGCTGAAGTGAAAGAGCAGGTAACTGCGCTCGTTAAGCACAATAAAGCAGAGCAGCAGGCGAAGCTTGATGCCGATAAACTGCTGGCGGATCTGAAAGCCGGTAAAGGCGATGAAGCGATGAAAGCGGCGGGTCTGAGCTTTGGTGAGGCGAAAACGCTGAGCCGTACGGGTCAGGATCCGCTGAGCCAGGCTGCCTTTGGTCTGAGCCTGCCGGCGAAAGACAAACCGAGCTACGGCGTCGCGAACGACATGCAGGGTAACGTTGTTCTGTTGGCGTTGGACGAGGTGAAAGCTGGTTCTATGCCTGAAGCGCAGAAGAAAGCGATGGTTCAGGGGATCACTCAGAACAACGCGCAGATTGTCTTCGAAGCGCTGATGAGCAACCTGCGTAAAGCCGCAAAAATTAAAATCGGTGATGCGCTGGAACAGCAGCAATAACCGAGGCAGTTCGCAAAAAATTGCAAAAAGTTGTATCTACCAAAGGCCGCTTTCGCGGCCTTTTCCATTTCTGATATTTGCCGTTTGTCTGCCGTTCTGCACCTCGCTATCGTGATTCCACTGTTAACAAACAAGGAGAAAACAGTATGAAACATGGAATCAAAGCTCTGCTTATCACTCTTTCATTGACCTGCGCTGGTATGGCCCAAACCGCATTGGCGGCTGAGCCTGTCGCCAAAAGCCAGGCGACTCAAACCAAAGCGGAAAACCCAGGGGCGGCACAAAGCAAAGCCACACTGCCCGCTAAAGCAAGCGACGATGAGGGCACCAGGGTAAGCATCAACAGCGCTTCTGCGGAGGATTTAGCGCGAGTTATGAATGGCGTGGGTCTAAAGAAAGCGCAGGCGATTGTGAGCTATCGTGAGGAGTACGGGCCGTTTAAAACGGTGGATGATTTAAAACAGGTGCCGGGCATGGGCAGTTCACTGGTTGAGCGTAACTTGGCAGTTTTAACACTTTAATAACTTGCAGAGCGCTGAAAGTTTGCCAGACTGTAGAGGTCATACCAGTTATGACCTCTTTACTCAAAAGTCTGTTCATATAAAAACAACGTAAGGCTCCTGCGCTATGCAAACACAAATCAAAGTCCGTGGTTTTCATCTTGATGTCTATCAGCACGTTAACAATGCCCGCTATCTGGAGTTTCTGGAAGAGGCCCGCTGGGATGGTCTGGAAAACAGCGACAGCTTTCAGTGGATGACCGCACACAACATCGCTTTTGTGGTCGTGAATATTAATATCAACTACCGGCGACCTGCGGTGCTGAGCGACCTGCTGACCATCACCAGTCAGGTTCAACAGTTAAATGGCAAAAGTGGCGTGTTAAACCAGACCATTACCCTGGAGCCGGAAGGGCAGGTGGTGGCAGACGCGCTGATTACGTTCGTCTGTATTGATTTGAAAACGCAAAAAGCGTTGCCGCTGGAAGGGGAGTTGCGCGAAAAACTGGAGCAGATGGTGCAGTAGTGGCTACGACTGCCGGAAGGTGACGCTTAAGCGTCTTATCCGGCCTACATGAGTTGCTGCAACTGCCTGTAGGCCGGATAAGCAAAGCGCAATCCGGCAATACAATCACTTTAACCCGGTTTTCTGTTTCATTGCCGCCATCACTGCCGGTTTATCCGCCAGATAATGGTTCAGGCCGTTGGCACGCAGATTACACGCCGCACAGTGACCGCAACCGTCACCTTTGATTCCGTTATAGCAGGTCAGCGTTTCTTCGCGTACCAGATCCAGCTTGCCCCAATAATCGGCCAGTGCCCAGGTTTCGGCTTTATCGATCCACATCAGTGGGGTTTCAAAGCGAATATCTTTCGCCATCCCCAGGCTTACAGCATGGTTCAGGGCTTTAACGAACTCATCGCGACAGTCCGGATAGCCGGAGAAATCGGTCTCACAAACGCCGGTAATGACCGCTTCTGCCTGCACCTGGTACGCGTAAATTGCTGCCAGCGTTAAGAACAGAATATTGCGTCCTGGCACAAAGGTATTGGGAATGCCGTTCGCATCCGGTTCGTAATCGGGTACCGGAATGTTATCGCGGGTCAGGCTGCTGACAGCCAGTTCACTGAGCAATGTGACATCAAGTACTTTGTGCGCCCGCGCGCCAAGTTTTAAGGCCAGGTCACGTGCGACATCAATCTCAGCGCGATGGCGCTGACCATAATCAAAGGTCACGCAGTGCACTTCATCATACTGATGCAGCGCTTGCGCCAGACAAGTCGTGGAGTCCTGACCTCCACTGAATACAACAACGGCACGTTTCATGGCTTTTCCTGACAAAATAACGAAGCCCTTATGGTAGCGCCTGGACGTGCCGTCGACCAGCTTCTTCACGCTGAAGGAGGTGGCAGCCAGGCTTCGGTAAACTCGAACCAGCCACGAGGATTCAGGCGTACGCCGTTCACGCCCGGTGGCGCGCTGATGCGATAGTGATAATTGAACAGTGGGGTCAGAGTAGCGTCATGCATTAGCGTGGCGAAAACTTGTTGTAAAGCAGCGTGGCGATCGTCCTCATCGGCCTGGATTTGAAGGGCATCCAGGGTCGTTTGCAAATGTGTGTATGCTGGCGCATTCAATACATGTGACCAGAGCTGATCGCAGCGCAACCACTGTTCGAGAGTATATTCAGGTGCCTCACCAATCAGCCTGTCGCCCATCATCAGGTCGGCCTGGGCTAAGGGATGATCGCCATCCCAGTTTTTAGCATTATGAAAAATAAGCGTTAATTCACAGCCGAGCAGCGCCAGCGCCTGGCGAAGCTGTTCAGCCATAGCGTGAAGTTCTACCGGCAGGTGATAAGCCAGCGTCAGCTTTTCCGGTAATGCCACCTCATCGAGTTCATCCCATTGTGGGATAGTCCATCCGGGGAGCAGTGCATTGCTTGGCGTGATCAGATTTTCATCCACTTCAAGCGTTTGTAGCAGGGAAGAACGGTGGATGATATTGATCAGTCTACGGGCCTGCTGCGTATTCAGGTGCGCGCTTTTTCTGAGCGTGAGATAGCAAAAACCAAGACTGATCCCGCTGCTTACCTGGCTTAGCATAGGCAACTCTTCGGGTTTACCAATCGCAATTTGCACCGGATGGCGACAGCTGGTGCCCAGATCCTGGGAGAAGAGCTGTGGGGTTATCCAGTATTCAATGGCTTTTAGCAGCGGATGACTCAGATGGTAGTGATCATGGCTCTCGATACGCACCAGCTCAGGAGTAAACAGCGTCAACCGGAACGGGCCGGTACCCACAAACGGGTGCTCAGGATGCGCCAGGTGACTGCTGTAGCTTGCCAGACGGTGCGCCAGCCAGAAGTCGGGACGATGCAGAATAAAGGTCAGACACTGGGGATGCGTCACCTCAATGCGCTTTACGCTGATAAACAGCTTATTCAGCGCGGGGAGTTCTAACAGCTTCAGCAACTGCTGATGTAGCTGTGAGCTGCTTACCGTATCACCGTTATGCCAATGCAGGGTGGAACGAATATAGAAATCCCAGCGCAGGCCGTCAGCGGAAATATTCCAGTGGTGGGCTAAGTCTCCACAAGGACGTTGCGTAGTGCTGTCAAACCGGGTCAGGCCAGAGAAAACTTGTCCGGCGAGGTGTTGCTCCGCGCGACCAGGGAGAAAACCGGGGTGCAAGGGGTCGAGCGGGCGGTAATAGGGGATACGTAGGGTTGGCGTGTCGTTTTGCCACTGACCGCCCATAAACGGTTGTAGCAGTGTTCTTAATTCGCCCGGAGCCAACTGAGCCAGTTCCAGTACGCTAAGCTGCTCTCCCTTTTGCAGCGCCTGTTCCATCATGGTGTTGCGCAGTGAATCTGGCGTCACTAAAAACCGCAGTTGCCCGCGTTTCCCGCGCCCCGACTGGGCATGCCACTCCAGCCAGCCCGCATCCTGCGCTTGCTTTAGCAGGGTACGCACATGGCGTTCGCTACAAAAACAGCGTTCGGCCAGTTCCCCGACGGTCACCGACTGCGGTTCGCCGTTCGAGGGCAGCCACAGGCGTTGGTACTGGTTCAGGCGATTAAGCAGACGCATTGATACTTTTTCCTTCAGGATGTCCGTTAACGGTTTATGCGTAGAGAAACCCGGAACAATTCATTTTATCTATTCACTATTACTTCCGTATATCTCAGGTGATACTGGATCACAAGTTAACCGCGTCACAGTGTGGAGAAAGAAATGGCTCGTCTGGCTGCATTTGATATGGATGGCACCCTTTTGATGCCGAATCACCATTTAGGTGACGAAACGCTTTCAACGCTGTCGCGCCTGCGTGAACGCGATATTACTCTGACATTTGCTACCGGCCGACATGTGCTTGAGATGCGCCATATTTTAGGCTCGATCTCACTGGACGCCTTTTTGATCACGGGTAATGGCACGCGTATTCACTCTCTTGAGGGCGATGTGTTACACCGTCAGGATCTGGATCCGAATGTCGCGGATATTGTGTTGCATCAGAAGTGGGACACTACCGCCAGCATGCATGTCTTTAATGACAACGGTTGGTTCACCGGACAAGAGATCCCCTCGCTGCTGCAGGCGCATGTGTATAGCGGATTTCGCTACCAGATCGTCGATGTGAAACGTATTCCGGCGCATCAGGTCACGAAAGTCTGTTTCTGCGGCGATCATGACTCTTTGATCCAATTGCGAATTCAACTGAATGAAGCGCTGGGTGAACAGGCGAATCTCTGTTTTTCCGCGTTTGATTGCCTTGAGGTGCTGCCGCTGGGCTGTAATAAAGGATCGGCATTGGCGGTGTTGAGCGACCATTTAGGTTATTCAATGGCCGAGTGTATGGCGTTTGGCGATGCCATGAACGATCGCGAAATGTTAGGCAGCGTTGGGCGCGGCCTGATTATGGGTAACGCGATGCCGCAACTGATTGCTGAACTGCCTCATTTATCGGTGATTGGGCATTGCCGTAATCAGGCAGTGTCACACTTTTTGACGCATTGGCTGGACAATCCACATCTACCTTATTCCCCCGAATGAGAGATCCCTTCCAGCAAGCCAGACTTCGCGTCTGGCTTTTTTTTATCCCATTAATGGGTGTTCAGTAGTCGGGCGAGCTCCGCTTTCCACGGCGTTAAATCACCGATGTGCGCGTCGACCCACTGTGGGTTGTAGTAGGTTTCCAGATAGCGTTCGCCGCTGTCACACAACAGCGTCACCAGTGAGCCGCTTTCTCCGGCATCGCGCATACGGGCGGCAAGTTGCAGCGTTCCCCACATATTGGTACCCGTAGAGGCGCCGACTTTACGGCCCAACTGCGTTTCCAGCCAGTGTGCGGTGGCCACGCTTGCGGCATCCGGCACGCGCAGCATTTCATCGACCACGTCAGGAATGAAAGACGGTTCGACACGCGGGCGGCCAATGCCTTCAATTTTACTTCCTACCGGACTGCGTAACGTGGCATCGCGATCCTGCCAGAAGGGCAGAAAGACCGAGTTTTCCGGGTCCACTACCATCAGTTGAGTGTCGTAGCCCTGACAGCGGATATAGCGGCCAATGGTTGCTGAGGTGCCACCGGTTCCGGCGCTCATCACAATATGGCGGGGAACGGGGTTGGGCTCGCACTGCATCTGACGAAAGATGCTGTCGGCGATATTATTATTCCCGCGCCAGTCGGTGGCGCGCTCAGCGTAAGTGAACTGGTCCATGTAATGACCGTTCAGCTCACGCGCCAGTTGCTCAGAGGCCGCATAGATTTCGCAGGCGCTTTCCACGAAATGACAGCGACCGCCGTAAAATTCAATCTGTTCAACCTTACGTTTTGCCGTACAGGAAGGCATGACGGCAATAAATGGCAACCCTAACAGTCGAGCGAAATAAGCCTCAGAGACCGCCGTTGAACCGGACGATGATTCAATGATGGTGGTGCCTTCTTTGATCCAGCCATTGCACAATCCGTACAGAAACAGTGAGCGCGCCAGACGATGCTTCAGACTCCCGGTCGGATGCGTGCTCTCATCTTTTAAATAGAGCTGAATGCCCGGGAACGCCGGTAGCGACAGGCGAATGAGATGCGTATCCGCAGAACGCTGATAATCCGCGTTGATTTCATTGATGGCGTTTTTAACCCAGGAGCTATTCATCATTAATAGATATCCATTTGTCATTTTGTGCCCAGAATAGCGAAAAGCACGGAAAAAATTGTTGCCATTTAGCCTTTAAAATAGAATGTAAGGAGAAAATTCTTCTCTGTGGAGTGGATATGTTAGACAAAATTGACCGCAAGCTACTCGGCTTGCTGCAACAGGACTGCACCCTTTCTTTGCAGGCATTAGCAGATGCCGTTAATCTGACTACCACCCCCTGCTGGAAACGTCTCAAACGACTTGAGGATGACGGTATCCTGCTGGGCAGAGTCGCCCTGTTGGATCCAGAAAAACTGGGGCTGGGACTCACCGCGTTTGTGCTGATCAAAACTCAGCATCACAGCAGCGAATGGTATTGCCGCTTTGTCACTGAAGTGACCGGAATGCCCGAGGTTCTGGGGTTCTGGCGTATGGCAGGGGAGTATGACTACCTGATGCGAGTGCAGGTTGCTGATATGAAAAGCTATGATGAATTCTATAAGCGCCTGGTGAATAGCGTACCGGGCCTGTCTGACGTCACCTCCAGCTTTGCCATGGAACAGATTAAATACACAACTGCTCTACCTATTGAATAATTCTCCCGGCGCTTATTGCCGGAAATCTTGTCAGGACATAACGCGTGCGATTATTTGCTCAATTAAGCTGGTTCTTCCGCCGGGAGTGGCGTCGCTACCTCGGGGCAGTGGCCTTGCTTATCATCATCGCTATCCTTCAGCTTATTCCGCCGAAAGTGGTCGGGATCATTGTGGATGGCGTGACGACTCAACGTTTCACCACCGAGCGGCTGCTGATGTGGGTGGGGACAATTGCCCTGATTGCCGTGGTGGTTTATTTGCTGCGCTATGTCTGGCGCGTGCTGCTGTTTGGCGCATCCTACCAACTGGCGGTTGAGCTGCGGGAAGATTATTACCGTCAGTTGAGTCGCCAGCATCCAGAATTTTATCTGCGGCACCGTACGGGCGATCTGATGGCGCGGGCAACCAACGATGTCGATCGCGTCGTATTTGCCGCCGGAGAAGGGGTGCTGACGCTGGTGGATTCGCTGGTCATGGGGTGTGCGGTGCTGATCGTGATGTCAACGCAGATAAGCTGGCAACTGACGTTGATTGCGCTGCTGCCGATGCCGGTGATGGCGTTGATGATCAAACGTTACGGCGATCGACTCCATAACCGTTTTAAGCTGGCGCAGGCGGCGTTTTCCAGTCTCAACGATCGTACTCAGGAAAGCCTGACCAGTATTCGTATGATCAAGGCCTTTGGTCTGGAGGATCGACAGTCGGCATTATTTGCCGCTGATGCTGAAGATACCGGTAAGAAAAACCTGCGCGTGGCGCGCATTGACGCCCGCTTTGATCCCACGATTTATATCGCCATTGGTATGGCTAACCTGCTGGCGATTGCCGGGGGAAGCTGGATGGTGGTACACGGCTCGCTGACGCTCGGGCAGCTCACCAGCTTTATGATGTATCTCGGTCTGATGATTTGGCCGATGCTGGCGCTGGCCTGGATGTTTAACATCGTCGAACGCGGCAGCGCCGCGTATAGCCGAATTCGCGCCATGCTGGCAGAAGCGCCGGTAGTGGATGACGGTACTGAACCGGTGCCGGAAGGACGCGGCGAGCTGGCGGTGGCGATTCGCGAATTTTGTTACCCGCAAACCACCCACCCGGCGCTGGAAAATGTGAATTTCCAGCTCAAACCTGGACAGATGCTGGGCATCTGTGGTCCGACCGGCTCGGGAAAAAGTACGGTGCTGTCGCTGATCCAGCGTCATTTTGATATCACCCAGGGCGATGTGCGCTTTCATGATATCCCATTAACGCGCTTACAGCTGGATAGCTGGCGCAGCCGACTGGCGGTTGTCAGCCAGACGCCATTCCTGTTTTCCGATACCGTCGGTAATAACATCGCCTTAGGACGTCCGCAGGCCACGCAGGAAGAGATCGAGCATGTGGCGCGCCTTGCCAGCGTTCATGAGGATATTTTACGTCTTCCGCAGGGCTACGACACCGAAGTGGGCGAACGCGGGGTGATGCTGTCTGGCGGGCAAAAACAGCGTATTTCTATCGCTCGAGCGTTACTGCTGAACGCTGAAATCCTGATTCTGGATGATGCGTTGTCGGCGGTAGATGGTCGTACCGAACATCAGATCCTGCATAACCTGCGCCAGTGGGGCGAAGGCCGAACCGTAATTATTAGCGCTCACCGTTTATCGGCCCTGACGGAAGCCAGCGAGATTATCGTGATGCAGCATGGGCATATTGCCCAGCGCGGTGAGCATGATTCTTTAGTGCAGCAGCCTGGCTGGTATCGTGATATGTACCGCTATCAGCAACTGGAAGCGGCACTGTCTGATGCGCCAGAGATAAACGAGGAGGTGGCTAATGCGTAGTTTTGGGCAATTATGGCCAACTCTGAAAAGGTTACTGGCATACGGTTCACCATGGCGAAAACAGCTGGCGATTGCGGTCGTCATGTTGTGGGTGGCGGCTGCGGCGGAAGTCAGCGGCCCGCTGCTGATTAGCTATTTTATCGATAACATGGTGGCGAAGAACAATCTGCCGCTGGCGATGGTTGCCGGGCTGGTTGCCGCCTATGTCGGTCTGCAACTGCTGGCGGCAGGGCTGCATTACGCTCAGTCGTTACTGTTTAACCAGGCGGCGGTTGGCGTAGTACAACAGTTACGTACCGACGTAATGGACGCTGCGCTGCGCCAGCCGCTCAGCGCCTTTGATACTCAGCCCGTCGGGCAGCTTATCTCCCGCGTGACCAATGACACCGAAGTGATTCGTGACCTGTACGTGACGGTGGTCGCAACGGTTCTGCGCAGCGCGGCCTTAATTGGCGCCATGCTGGTCGCGATGTTCAGCCTCGAGTGGCGTATGGCGCTGGTGGCGATGGCCATTTTCCCGGCCGTGCTGGTGGTGATGGTTATTTACCAACGCTACAGCACCCCGATTGTGCGTCGGGTGCGCGCTTATCTGGCGGATATTAACGATGGCTTTAACGAAGTCATCAACGGCATGAGCGTTATCCAGCAGTTCCGCCAGCAGGCAAGGTTTGGCGAGAGAATGGGCGAGGCCAGCCGCTCGCACTATATGGCGCGCATGCAAACCCTGCGACTGGATGGTTTTTTGCTGCGTCCGCTGCTGAGCCTTTTCTCGGCGCTGATCCTCTGCGGCTTGCTGATGCTGTTCAGTTTTACCTCTGGCACCTCCATTGAGGTTGGCGTGCTGTACGCGTTCATCAGCTACCTCGGCCGTTTGAACGAACCGCTGATCGAGCTGACCACCCAGCAATCAATGCTGCAGCAGGCGGTTGTCGCTGGTGAGCGAGTGTTCGAACTGATGGACGGGCCTCGTCAGCGCTATGGTGAAGACGATCGCCCGCTCAAAAGCGGAGACATTGAGGTGGATAACGTTTCATTTGCCTATCGCGACGACAATCTGGTGCTGCAAAACATCAGTCTGTCCGTGCCTTCGCGCAGCTTTGTGGCTTTGGTCGGACACACAGGCAGCGGCAAAAGCACGCTGGCCAGCCTGCTGATGGGATATTACCCGCTGACGCAGGGGGAAATCCGCCTTGACGGACGTCCGTTGTCTTCTCTGAGCCACGGTGCGTTACGTCAGGGCATCGCGATGGTGCAGCAGGATCCGGTGGTGATGGCGGATACCTTCCTGGCAAACGTCACGCTGGGTCGCGATATCTCAGAAGAGCGGGTCTGGCAGGCGCTGGAGACTGTGCAACTGGCAGAACTGGCTCGGGGTTTGAGCGAGGAGATTCATACCCGGCTGGGCGAGCAGGGCAATAATCTCTCCGTTGGGCAGAAACAGCTGCTGGCGCTGGCGCGGGTATTGGTTGAAACGCCGCAGGTGCTGATCCTCGATGAAGCCACTGCCAGTATTGATTCCGGTACTGAGCAGGCCATTCAGCACGCGCTGGCGGCGGTCCGTGAACACACTACGCTGGTGGTGATTGCGCATCGGTTATCGACGATTGTCGATGCGGATACCATTCTGGTGTTACATCGCGGTCAGGCGGTTGAGCGTGGTACGCACCAGCAATTACTGGCGGCGCAAGGCCGTTACTGGCAGATGTATCAGCTGCAGCTGGCGGGCGAAGAGTTAGCCGCCAGCACGCAAGAGGATTCTGTTATCGCCTGACGGCGCAGTGCTTATCCGGCCACGCGGTATCGTAGGTCGGGTAAGGCGTTTACGCCGCCATCCGGCAATCAACAATCTGGTGCAAAAATGTAACGCACTATGCACCGTTATAGTGCGTTTTTTCTTTTTCTCTCCTGGCTGTACCCTGCGAACCTGAATCATTCCGCGTTTTTCATTCCTGGCACATCCCTTGCAATATTCCTCTCGTGTATCTGCAGCCACTACTGAATTCTGACTGGAGGGGATCTATGAAGCTGGTTACCGTGGTAATCAAACCGTTCAAACTGGAAGACGTCCGTGAAGCACTGTCGTCTATTGGTATTCAGGGGCTGACCGTCACCGAAGTGAAGGGGTTTGGCCGACAGAAAGGTCATGCTGAGCTGTACCGTGGGGCTGAATATAGCGTCAATTTTCTGCCAAAGGTGAAGATTGATGTGGCGATTGCCGACGACCAACTGGATGGCGTGATTGATGTCATCAGTAAGGCGGCATACACCGGAAAAATTGGCGACGGCAAAATCTTCGTCGCCGAGCTGCAACGTGTGATTCGTATTCGTACCGGCGAAGCCGACGAAGCCGCACTGTAACTTCTGGCACACAGTGATAGGAAACCAAAAAATGAAGATAGCAACGATGAAAACAGGTATTGCTTCACTGGCGCTACTGCCGGGACTGGCGATGGCGGCACCGGCGGTTGCGGATAAAGCAGATAACGCTTTTATGATGATCTGTACCGCGCTGGTGCTGTTTATGACTATCCCTGGCATTGCGTTGTTCTACGGCGGTTTGATTCGCGGTAAGAACGTGCTGTCGATGCTGACTCAGGTGACGGTGACATTCGCTCTGGTTTGTATTCTATGGGTGGTTTATGGCTACTCACTGGCCTTTGGCGAAGGGAATAATTTCTTCGGCAACTTCAACTGGGTATTGCTGAAGAACATTGAGCTGACGGCGGTCACGGGGAGCTTCTACCAATACATTCACGTTGCTTTTCAGGGATCTTTTGCCTGCATCACCGTTGGGCTGATTGTCGGGGCTCTTGCTGAGCGTATTCGTTTCTCTGCAGTGCTGATTTTTGTGGTGGTGTGGTTAACGTTGTCGTACATCCCCATTGCCCATATGGTCTGGGGCGGCGGCTTACTGGCTTCTCACGGCGCACTGGATTTTGCCGGCGGGACGGTCGTGCACATCAACGCAGCGATTGCTGGTCTGGTTGGTGCGTATCTGATTGGCAAACGCGTCGGTTTTGGCAAAGAAGCGTTTAAACCGCATAACCTGCCGATGGTCTTCACCGGTACCGCTATTCTCTACATTGGTTGGTTTGGCTTTAACGCCGGTTCGGCGGGAACGGCGAATGAAATTGCCGCACTGGCCTTCGTCAATACCGTGGTCGCCACCGCTGCCGCCATCCTCGGATGGATCTTCGGTGAATGGGCGCTGCGTGGCAAACCGTCTCTGCTGGGCGCTTGTTCTGGTGCTATTGCAGGTCTGGTGGGCGTAACACCTGCATGTGGCTACATTGGTGTCGGAGGAGCGCTGATTATCGGTGTCGTTGCGGGGCTGGCTGGCCTGTGGGGTGTGACCATGCTGAAGCGTTTTCTGCGCGTGGACGATCCGTGTGATGTGTTTGGCGTGCACGGCGTGTGCGGTATTGTTGGCTGCATCCTGACCGGCGTTTTCGCTGCGAGCTCTCTGGGCGGCGTGGGCTTTGCCGAGGGCGTGACCATGGGGCATCAGCTGCTGGTGCAACTGGAAAGCGTGGCGATCACCATCGTCTGGTCCGGCGTGGTGGCCTTCATTGGCTATAAGCTGGCAGATATGACGGTGGGTCTGCGCGTACCGGAAGAGCAGGAACGCGAAGGTCTGGATGTGAACAGTCACGGCGAAAACGCCTACAACGCTTGATGTTTCAATCTGCCGGATGGCAACGCTTTTGCGCCACCATCCGGTAATTCTCAATTGCGATTACGCATTACCCCTTCCTGCACGGTAGAGGCGACCAGTACGCCGTCCTGGGTATAAAACTCCCCGCGTACAAAACCCCGGGCACCGGAGGCCGAAGTGCTCTCGACGTTATACAACAGCCACTCATTAATATTGAACGGACGGTGGAACCACATTGAATGGTCAATGGTGGCGATCTGAATCCCTTTCTCCAGAAAACCAATCCCGTACGGCTGCAGCGCAACAGGCAGGAAGTTCAGGTCTGAGGCATAACCCAGCAGATATTGATGGACGCGCAGATCGTCCTGCAGCTCACCGTTTGCGCGGATCCATACCTGGCGCGCCGGAGGTGCGACGTGACCTTTTAAGGGGTTATGAAATTCAACCGGGCGCACTTCCAACGGACGATCGTTGATAAATTTTTCTTTCAACAGCGGCGGCAGTAAATGCGCCACTGAACGGGCAATTTCCGTTTCTGATTTCAGCTCATCGGGACCCGGCGCATCCGGCATGGTTTTCTGATGTTCAAATCCGTCTTCCGGTGCCTGGAAAGAGGCGGTCATGTAAAAAATGGGTTTACCATTCTGAATTGCGGCAACGCGGCGCGCGCTGAAGCTGTTACCATCACGCAAGACTTCAACATCATAGATGATGGGCTTTTGGCTATCGCCGGGGCGTAAAAAATAGCTGTGAAAAGAGTGGACCAGACGCTCTTCCGGTACGGTTTCTTTGGCGGCATACAGCGCCTGACCGACAACCTGTCCCCCAAAAACCTGACGCAACCCTAAGTCTTCACTTTGGCCCCGAAAGAGTCCTTCTTCAATTTTTTCCAGATTTAACAATGTCAGCAAATTTTTCAGCGCCAGACTCATACGTGCTCTCCAGGTTATATCGTTCTCGCAGCGAGGTAGGCAGAGTATAACGCAATTTTGAAAGTGGTCCGATGGGTGCAATTGTCTGAATTAAAGGCCTATTACAGGCAAAAACAGCTGTCTTGTGCCACACTTAGTCACGTTATGTTTTTGTTAACCACTCTTCTGGCGAGGAAAGTTCTCGCTGGTGCATAGATGATAAGGAGAATTTAATGAAACTCGTGCACATGGTAAGTGGTTTAGCGGTTGCGGTCGCTCTGGCGGCCTGTGCTGATAAAAGTGCAGATATTCAGACACCTGCGCCAAGCCCTAATACGTCAATTGCTGACACACAGTCTAAAATTCAACAGCCAAATGTGTCTGGTACGGTATGGATCCGCCAGAAAGTGGCCTTGCCACCCGATGCGGTGCTGACCGTCACGCTGTCAGATGCGTCGCTGGCCGATGCGCCGTCAAAAGTGCTGTCGCAAAAAGCGGTCCGTACTGAAGGCAAGCAGGCGCCATTCAGCTTCGTATTACCGTTTAATCCAGCAGATATTCAGCCTAACGCTCGTATTCTGCTGAGTGCGGCAATTACGGTTAATGACAAACTGGTCTTTATTACTGATACCGTTCAGACGGTCATTAATCAGGGTGGTACAAAAGCTGACCTGACGCTGGTCCCTGTACAGCAAACGGCAGTACCGGTTCAGGCGAGCGGTGGGGCTGCCACCACGGTGCCGTCAACGTCACCAACCCAGGTGAATCCGTCTTCTGCCGTTCCTGCTCCCACGCAGTACTAAGGCAGTCGTAACCCTCTCCGCCTGGAGAGGGTTAGTACACCCAGCGATAACGCTGTAAATCGATCTGTCCGCTTCCAGAAACCACAATTCCCTCTGCCAGTAACGCCTGACGCTGCCGTTGCAGGTCGGGGCCGGTCAGCGAAATGGTACCATGGCGATTGACCACCCGATGCCAGGGCAGAGTGCTGCCTTCGGGGAGACGCTTAAGCACGCCGCCTACCTGGCGCGCAGCACGCGGCGAACCGGCAAGCCTGGCAACATCGCCATACGTGGTGACGAAACCTTCGGGGATTGACGCGACGATTTGCCAGACGCGTTGGGGGAAAGAGTCTTGTATATCCATTATTTATTCCTGCGCTAATCCTCCAGCATAATGCTGAATGGCGAAGGAGTGAAGCTGCATTGCACAAGAAAACAGCATCCGATGCTGGATGGGTTGCAATTACAGGGTGCAGCAGTGATAATGCGCCTGCGCGTTGGTTAACAACGCTCTCAATGGGGGCTCTGTTGGTTCTCCCGCAACACTACTCTGTTTACCAGGTCAGGTCCGGAAGGAAGCAGCCAAGGCAGATGACGTGTGTGCCGGGATGTAGCTGGCAGGGCCCCCACCCAATTCTGCCGTCCGGCAATTTCCCTTCTGCTTATCTTCTTTTCTTTGTCATCGTATTGTCATTTTATTGTCATCAAATGCTGTCAATGTGTTTCGGGGATGTTATTTGATGCTTTTGCCGCCGCCATCGCGCTGTAACGACAGGGTCTTACATTCGGTGTTTTTTGGCTGACCACAAGGATTTTCTACGATGTCGACCGCTGTATTGAATGTTAAAATTGATGAGGCGCTAAAAGAAAAGCTTCGCCATTACGCTGAAGTGCATAACGAAAATTTAAGTGTTGCGACGGAAAAACTGCTGCTGATTGCGTTTACCGCCGTTAAAGAGGCGGGAGTCTCCGCTGAGGATATCGATAGCCAGCATACGGAAGAGTCCGTAGTTGAAGCACTGACTCCTAAAGAAATCAAAGCGTTGCGCAGACTACTGAAGAAGAAAAAATGAAACAACAACCGCTCTCAACCGCCTGTAATTACGGCGAAGCTTGTGAAATGCTGCGTTCCGGTTATGTGAAACATGTTCGTCTGAGCTGGAATGTCGGCAGCGATGAGTTCTTCCGTATTGCCTCCGACTGGTGTGATGCCGGGGCAAAAATTAAGAAAGACGGTGAGAATTTCGTAATTTCCCTGAAGGGATTCCCGGTTCCTCCTCAACAGTAATATTGCTGGGACTTCCTTGTCCATCACGGTATTCAACGGCGGGTCTTTTGACTCGTCGCTTAGATTATTTTGCGCATTTTTCCGCTGCTGGCCTGCAATCGCAGGTTATCCCAAATGGGTTGCAACACTCTGAAAGCAGCACGCGCTGTGTCATCCGGTAACGTGAAGGGCATACGCAAAAAGCGATCGAATGCGCCATCAAGGCCAAACCGCGTACCGGTACCCAGCTGAATGCCTGCACTTTCGGCGCGAGTGGCAAAGAGCGTCGCCAGCGTATCGGGCAGTTCAACCCAGAAAGAGAGTCCTCCCTTTGGCTGGGTAAACTGCCATTCCGGGAAATGTGAGTTCATCAGGTCCGAGCACAGATCTCGCCGCGATGTGAGCAGGCGTCTTCTGTCAGGAAGAAAGTTAGGGGCGTTATCCAGCAGCCAACTGGTGGCGAGTTGTTCAAGCACCGGGGAGCCTAAATCGAAGGTGTCGCGGGTTTGTACCAGCGCCGCAATGGTTCGTGCCGACGCCCGGATCCAGCCCAGACGTAATCCCCCCCAAAAGCTTTTCCCGGCCGAACCCAATAGAATGATCGGCGCGTCGCGATTGAATGCGGCAAGTGGCGGCGGCGGCGGGGCGTCATACCACAGGTTCACCATCGTCTCATCGACCACCAGGGTAGTGCGGGTTCGTTCGGCAATATCCGCCACGACCTGGCGAGTTGCAGCGTCCATGCAACGCCCGGTCGGGTTGTGAAAGTCCGGCATCAGGTAGGCCATTCTCGGTGCGGTTTGCGCGAGGGTGGCGACCAGACCCGCGGTATCCCAACCGTGCTCGGGTAGCGACACGCCGACGGGGCGACAGGATGCGCCTTGAATCGCGGCAATCGCCAGCGGATAAGTAGGGTGATCTACCACTACGCGATCGCCGGGGCCGGTGAGCAAACGTAGGATCAGCGCCAGGCCGCTGACAGCACCATTCACGACCATGATTTCATCGGGCTGCGTCGGGAGCCCGCGATCGCAATAATGCTGAGCGATGGATTCACGCAATACCGACAGTCCCTGTGGCAGATACCCGGAACTCAACAGATGCTGTGGCATGGCGAACAGCGCCTGTTGGTAAGCCTGATGAATTTCGGGTCCGGCACTTAGCGCCGCCGTGGACAAATCAAGTGCTGTGCCGGTACTGGTCCGGGTTGGCACATGGCGAATATGTTCCGGCAGGATCACCCGTGAGCCGCTACCATGACGGCTTTCCAGATATCCCTCTTCACGCAGTTGCGCCATAGCGCTGGCGACGGTAGTTCGACTTACTTGCAGAACGACGGCGAGCTCGCGTTCACCCGGTAAACGGCTATCCAGCGCCAGTCGACCATCGAGAATAAGCAGACGTAACGCTTCTGCCAGCTGTCGCCAGATGGGCGTTCGCGAGGGGCTTTCCAGCCAGTGTCCGAGCAGGCGTTGCAAAGACTGACTTCCATAACGGCGAGATGACATAGCAGTCCACTTTTTGAAAACTGGACATTAATCATAGTGCCAATTGCGGTGAAGATGAAAGTTATCCGAGAGTGGGAGGGAAATGCATGCTGCGTCGTTTACTTCAGTTATATATCGGGCTGGTGCTGTACGGTGTATCGACGGCGATGTTTGTCCGTGCTGATTTAGGGGCCGATCCGTGGAACGTGTTTCACCTGGGTGTAGCCAATTTATTGTCAATGAATATCGGCGTGGTGATTATTGCCGTGGGCGTGTTGGTGCTGCTGGCGTGGATACCGCTGCGCCAGCGTCCTGGCTTTGGCACGTTGAGTAACGTGATTATGATCGGGCTGGCGGCAGATGCCGCGCTGCTGGTGATTCCTGGATTTGAATCTTTGCTGGCGCGCAGCGGGCTGCTGGTGTCAGCGGTAATATTGAATGCGTTAGCAACCAGCCTGTACATTGGCGCCGGTTTTGGCGCCGGTCCGCGTGATGGTCTGATGACCGGTATCCACGCGCGTACCGGCTGGCCAGTACGACGAATTCGAACCACAATCGAAGTGTCGGTGCTGCTTATCGGGTGGCTGCTGGGTGGAACCGTGGGAGTTGGTACGGTGCTGTATGCCTTGGCTATCGGACCGTTGATTCAGCTTTGCCTGCCGTGGTTTCGGCATCAGCCGCAGTCGCGTACACGTATCAGGAATGCGCCTGGGGCGCGATCGCCTGGTGGCGACTAAACTTAACCTCGACTGACGCGGCCGGAATCGGCTTGCCGCGCAGTACACTTCGGAGGTTTTTCTCATGAAGTATGTTGATGGCTTTGTGGTTGCCGTACCCGCTGAAAACAAGGAGGCGTACATTGCGATGGCGGCAAAAGCAGCTCCGCTTTTCAAGGAGTTCGGTGCATTGCGCGTGGTGGAGTGCTGGGCAGATGATGTCCCCGACGGCAAATTGACCGATTTTCGCATGGCTGTGAAAGCGCAGGATCATGAAGAAGTGGTATTCAGCTGGATTGAATATCCATCCAAAGAGGTCCGCGATGCGGCGAATCAGAAGATGATGTCCGATCCCCGTATGAAGGAATTCGGTGAATCTATGCCATTTGATGGCAAGCGAATGATCTACGGTGGATTTGCGCCCATTATGGAAGAGTGATGTGACTGGCTGTGCGGCGTGCCGCCAGCCATCTCAACATCAACAGCAATGTTAAAGCCGTTTTTCTGCCCACAGAATAAATTCCGCCTTCGGCAGCGCTTTGCTGTAAAGCCAGCCCTGACCGTACTGGACGCCGTGCTGGCGTAGCCAGGCTTCCTGATTCTCGGTTTCGATACCTTCCGCCACCATCTCCAGCTTCAACGTTTTCGCTATCTCGATAATATGTGGCGTCACGTTGTTGTACTCCAGTGCATCAACGAACGATTTGTCTATCTTCAGGATATCGACATCCAGATCCTGTAAATAGCTCAGGCTGGAATAGCCGGTGCCAAAATCATCGATATAGATCGAGTGGCCTGCCTGACGGTATTTAGCAATAAACGGCGCGCTGTTTTTCGGGTCGGCAAACTCGCGTTCGGTTAGTTCCAGCGCGATTTGCGTAGGCTTAAGTTGCCAGTGGTTCACTTTTTGACTTAACAGAGCAGGAAGCGTTTCGGAGGCCAGATCGGCTGACTCTAGGTTGATGGATATATGCTGCTCCGGATGCTGACGCAGCCATTTGCCTAAATCTTCAAATACGCTTTCAATAATCAACCGGGTGAGAGGCTCTGTCAGCCCGGTTTCTTGCGCCAGCGCGACGAAAATTTCTGGCGACAGATAGCTTCCGTCAGCCTGTTGCCAGCGAGCCAGTGCTTCAGCCCCAACCACTTTCCCCGTTTTGAGCGAGATAATTGGTTGGTAGTGGACTTTGATGTCCCGATGCTGGATAGCGTCCTGCAACTGGTGATGGGGCGACTGTAAGCGGCGCAAAATACGCAAAACAAAGGCGGCGGTGAGCAAGCCGATAAGAATGCCTGCCGGGAGCCAGATCAGTGCCTGCCGGTGCCAGGTTTTTTGTAACGGCAGGGTAGATGCCCAGGTTACGATCGTGATACCCAACTCAGGAAAGGGGCGGGCGTTATAAATGCTGCCATCTTTTTTAAAATGAGTAATCGATCGTTCTTGCTGTACATGCTGTAAAACGTCCGATGGCAAATCGGCGCTACTGGCAACCACGACGTTGCGCACGGTGCCAATGATAGTCACTTCAATCGGCCATGAGCCAAACGGGATGACGTCAATGAAAGAACCCGGATCGACCATCACAACATAATGTTCGCTCCCTAATGCTGCCATAAAACGCTTGATGCCCAAATCATTTTGCGTGGTAAGCCATGCGCGATATCCATCAGGCGTGACTTTCATTGCGGGTGGAAATGCGTCAGCCTGGCTTCTTTTTTCCAGAGATGAGCATTGCGGAACGTTATCTTTGAGGTACAGCACTTCCTGAATATAGCGATAGCTATATGACAAACGACGCATTTCCAGCAGATGCTCTTCACTACAAGGCACCCCCTGAAATGCTTCAATATGGCGCAATGCTTTTTTCGCCTGCTCGCCTACGCGTTCCGTACGTAATGCGACCCGCGTTGAGAACATGTCGAGCTCATCGATAAATTTCGTTTCGACCTGACGATGTGCCAGCCACAGGCTTAAACCTACAGGCGCGAGGATGGAAAGGAACAGTACCCCAGTCACCAGGCTTATCAGATGTCGTGTTGTCACAGTGATATCCTTATTTACACAGCGTAGGGAAAGTATATCCGAAACCCCAAAAAGCTATTCGATTGGCATCATATATTTACGGCCACTTATCATCCCGTTTGACTCCCTGTCGCGTAAATCAGGTTGTGATTTGTACAAGAGTGGTGTATTTTGTTGGTTATGTTATAACGTAACAGATTGAGGTTGCCATGAAACCGGATATCCATCCTTTTTACCGTACCGTGGTGTTTCACGATACCAGTGCCAATGAATTCTTTAAGGTCGGTTCGACCATCAAGACTGAGCGTGAGATTGAGTTTGAGGGGAAAATGTACCCGTACGTGACCCTTGATATCTCTTCCAAATCGCATCCGTACTATACCGGGAAACAAAAAACCTTTGATAATGAAGGCAGTGCAGCACGTTTCCAAAAACGTTTTGGTCATTTTATTGGCGTTAAGCGGGGTTAAAATGCAGGTACTCAATTCACTTCGCAGCGCAAAACAGCGCCATCCTGACTGCCAGATAGTAAAACGCAAAGGGCGTTTGTACGTTGTCTGCAAAACGAATCCGCGCTTTAAAGCAGTACAGGGGCGTAAAAAAAGACGTTAGTTTCTTTGCCAGCATTTCAGGGATTAAAGTGCGTTGCCTTCGCAGGAACGCACTTTTTTATCTGTGCTGAGATGTCGTTACTGGGTGGTCTGGGCACGGGTAAGCGTAAAGACATCGTAAAACGAGAGTTCGCCTTTGCGCGATATCATCTTTTGCAGCTGTGCTTTATGTTCGCTATCCACGGACGGTGAGTGCAGGATAGTATCGATGAGCGAGGAGGGGACAAAGCGCGTGTTGTACCATTCTCCGTTATAGCAAACTCTAAAATCCAGAACGTCGATATCTTCAAAGCGGTATCGTGGCGCAACGTCGAAAAAGAAAAAGCCGTTGAGTACAACGAACAGTACCACCAGCAGCCATACCGAATCGACTAACGTTTCTGACTGTAGCATCACCGCCAGCGTGGCAAACCACGCAACATACATGCCGATAAACAGCCCTGGGTGTTTGCGAATAAAGCTGATGCTAAAGCGCGGTTTGTTGTCGCGCTTCTCGCGAATATTTAAGTCGTCGATTGTTTCAGTAAGCAGGCGCTGTATTTCTGTCATCTCTTGCCTTCGTGATATCTGCAAAATTCAGGAGGGATCGCCCTATTTTAAAAGGGGATACCCTTTGAAGAAAGTAACAGATTAACCGCAATTTAGCATAACAGTTACATTTAAGATCACAGCGTTTTGATGATCCTTGCGGGATTGCCCCCAACCACGGTGTTTGCCGGAACGCTTTTAGTGACCACTGCGCCTGATGCCACAACCACGTTATCGCCCAGCGTGACGCCGGGATTGATCACTGCACGGCCACCTATCCAGACATTATTGCCGATAGTCACGGGCTTTCCGAACTCCAGGCCGCTGTTACGCTCGGTAGCATCCAGCGGATGGGTCGCGGTATAGATATGAACGCCAGGTGCCAGCATGCAGTTGTCGCCAATATGAATTGGACAGACGTCGAGCATAACGCAGTCGAAATTAGCGTAAAAGTCTTTACCAAGATAGATGTTATAACCGTAATCACAACGGAAAGAGGGTTCAATATAGGCCCCCTCACTCTGACCTAACAGATCATGCAGGATTGCCTGGCGCTCATTTTTTTCATCGGGAGCGGTGAGATTGTAGCGATGGATCAACTGACGAGCGCGTAGTCGGTCACTGCACAGCGTTTCATCTGCCGGGCGATAGTATTCGCCGGCGATCATTTTTTGCTTTTCATTACGCATTACGAATTCCCTGTGTACTGAAGGTTATTTCAGCACAGTAAAACGTAATGCAGACAAGGGGAACGTTCCCGCTTCTTTGCTGTGATCATAGTCACGCGATTTGAATTAAATAACCATTGTAAATACGAAAATGGTCAGCCAGACAACGGTACCGCTATACCTGACTTAACCTTGAGTGCAATTAGCGAATGAATTTCCAAACAGAAGTTGGAATCTTGTCGTAAAGCTTATTCATGGTCAATTCAGCAAGGCGATGATCTGCTGCTGAGTAAAATACAGCCAGTTCGTTGTCGGACAATTCATATTTATTTTTTTCAATAACGCGCTCTAGCGTATCAATTGTCTGGCAACGTCGCAGGCGCATCAAATAATCTGTTTTAGTTAATGGTTTATCGGACATAACTCTTACCTATGATTGTAATAATTTTTAACAAGACAAACTAACAGGATTAGCCCTGGTGGCATTGACAAAACAGCGAAACAGTCGATTACCTGACTTCCGCCATTTCTGCAGATCCTGCGTATTAATACCATAACTGCTGAACAACATAAAAGTGTCATCCAGGTATTCATCTATCTGCGCGATCAGCTTATTGTCCTCATTGTACTTAATTTTATAATTAAGTGCGAAGGTTGCAATATGCTCTATCAGTTCATTGAGCTGCAAGCTGGTTGCAGAGGTAGGGTCATTAACCCAGCCATGGTTACTTTGTTCAAGGTTTGCAAGACAGTCATGATACAGAGTTTCGCAGAGAAATTTAAGCTGCGCGATATCATGTCTTTTGGGTGAGTATTCATCCATAACGCATCCCCTTCTTAGTGGCTTAAACTAACCGAACACCTTTCGGGATGGATACAACAACTACCTGGAACTTGCCCGCGACTCCTGATGATTTAACTATAATCTACTCTAAAAAAGATTTCATCGTCATATCACGAAAAATTACAATTATGTAAAATTATGATGCTACGTCACTTTTACATTTTAACAGATAAATGCCGCTATTCGAAATGGGACAATTTCTTTATTCTTCGGGCAATCATCGGGTTATCTTGTTTAGGTTTAGCAACGAAAGGCAACAACCGACAATGTGAACCAGTGGATAGGAATAATCTTAATATTTATTAAAGTAAATAAGAACTCTCGCTGTTTTTTTAAGAATAGCCTTTAAGGCTGCAAGGATTATATCGCTTATTTATCCGATAGAAAATAAACGGAATGGCAATAAGTGATTTTTATGATTTTTCCAGAAAAAAGGCCGCTTGCGCGGCCTTATCTTTAGAGATGTATCAATGATGCTCTACTGAGTGGCTATGCTCAATATCTTCATTTTTGCGGCTAAAGCGGCGGCGTACCACCACAAAGAACACCGGAACAAAGAAGATAGCCAACACGGTAGCCGTCACCATCCCGCCCATTACGCCAGTACCAACGGCGTTCTGTGCACCGGAACCTGCGCCGGAGCTGATGACGAGCGGCATTACGCCCAGAATAAAGGCCAGTGACGTCATCAGGATTGGACGTAAACGCATGCGTACTGCGTCCAGCGTCGCCTCTATCAGACCTTTACCCTCTTTATCCATCAAGTCTTTGGCGAATTCGACGATAAGTATCGCGTTCTTCGCCGACAACCCAATGGTTGTGAGCAGGCCTACCTGGAAGTAAACGTCGTTGGTCAGGCCGCGGAACGTTGCTGCCAGCAATGCACCGATAACACCCAGCGGTACAACCAGCATTACGGAGAACGGAATTGACCAGCTCTCGTACAGCGCTGCCAGACACAAGAACACGACGATCAGTGAAATGGCATACAGGGCAGGGGCCTGGTTGCCGGACAGTCGTTCCTGGTAGGACATACCGGTCCAGTCATAACCGATACCGGATGGCAGTTTGCTGGCCAGTTGCTCCATCATGGCCATGGCTTCACCGGTACTTTTACCCGGAGCGGCCTGGCCTAAGATTTCCATGGAAGGCAAACCGTTATAGCGTTCCAGACGCGGCGAGCCGTATTCCCAACGTGAGGTAGAGAAGGCGGAGAACGGTACCATCTGTCCATCGCTACCACGGACGTACCAGTTTCCAATATCTTCCGGCAACATACGGTATTTCGCTTCAGACATGACGTAAACTTTCTTCACACGACCACGGTCGATGAAGTCATTCACGTAGCTTCCGCCCCATGCTGCACCCAGCGTTGTATTAATATCACTAATGGAAACGCCCAGAGCCTGCGCTTTTTCCTGATCGATATCGATCTTGAACTGCGGCGTATCTTCCAGACCGTTAGGACGAACACCGACTAACAGATCAGGATGCTTCGCAACTTCACCAAACAGTTGGTTACGCGCCTGAGTCAGCTTCTCATGGCCCAGACCTGCCTGGTCAATCAACTGGAAGTCGAAACCGGTCGCGGTCCCTAACTCCACAATCGCTGGCAGGTTAAAGGCAAAGACCATAGCGTCTTTAATCTGCGAGAATGCGCCCATCGCACGTTGAGTAATCGCCTCAACCTTGTTCTCTTCGCCTGGACGTTCACTCCAGTCTTTCAGAGAAACGAACGCGATACCGGTGTTCTGACCACGACCAGCAAAACCGAAACCGTTAACGGCAAACACCGATTCAACGTTCGCTTTTTCCTTGGTCAGGTAGTAATCCGTCATTTCGTCCAGCACCTTCTGGGTACGCTCTTGCGTTGCACCCGCTGGCAGCTGAGCCATAGAAAGGAATACCCCCTGGTCTTCATCTGGCAGGAACGAACTTGGCAGACGAACGAACAGATAGGCCATGCCCACGACGATGATCAGATACAGCGCCAGATAACGACCGGTGCTGCGCAGAATACCGCCCACGCTATCGGTGTAATGATGCGTGCTCTTATCGAACATGCGGTTAAACCAGCCGAAGAAGCCTTTTTTGCCTTCTCCGTGATCGCCTTTAGCAATCGGTTTGAGCATGGTCGCACACAGGGCAGGGGTCAGAATCAATGCCACCAGTACAGACAACGCCATCGCAGAAACAATGGTGATGGAGAACTGACGGTAAATTGCACCGGTAGAACCACCGAAGAACGCCATTGGGATAAATACCGCTGACAGTACCATCGCGATACCGACCAGTGCGCCCTGAATCTGGCCCATCGATTTACGCGTTGCTTCCTTCGGCGGTAGTCCTTCCTCAGCCATTACACGTTCAACGTTCTCGACCACAACGATGGCGTCATCCACCAGCAGGCCGATGGCGAGTACCATCCCGAACATCGTCAGGGTGTTTATCGAGAAGCCGAAAATCGCAAGGACGGCAAACGTACCCAAGAGCACCACCGGCACGGCGATAGTCGGAATCAGCGTCGCGCGGAAGTTCTGCAGGAACAGATACATTACCAGGAACACGAGGATGATTGCTTCCGCCAGCGTTTTTACTACTTCGTGAATAGAGATTTTCACGAACGGCGTGGTGTCATATGGGTAAACGATCTTCAGACCTGACGGGAAGAACGGCTCCATCTTCTTCAGTTCTTCGCGGATAGCGTTTGCTGTATCCAGGGCGTTAGCACCTGTCGCCAGCTTGATACCCAGACCGGATGCCGGTTTACCGTTGAACTTCGCAATGATGTCGTAGTTCTCACCGCCCAGTTCCACTTTCGCCACGTCACGCAGACGAACCTGGGAACCATCCTGATTCACTTTCAGCAGAATTTTGCTGAACTCATCAGCGGAGGTCAGACGGGTTTGCGCGATGATTGACGCGTTAAGCTGCTGGCCTTTAACCGGTGGCGTACCACCTAACTGACCGGCTGCAACTTGGGCGTTCTGCGCCTTGATGGCGCTGATTACATCAACCGGCGTCAGCTGGAAGTTGTTCAGTTTGTTCGGATCCATCCAGATACGCATCGCGTACTGAGAACCAAACAGCTGAACATCACCCACGCCTGAAGTACGGCTAATAGCGTCCTTCATGTTGGCGCCAACGTAGTCGGAAATATCCTCCTGCGTCATGGTGCCGTTGGTGTTGATAACACCGACAACCATCAGGAAGCTACTGGATGACTTCTCAACGCTAACCCCTTGCTGCTGTACTTCCTGCGGCAGCAACGGCATGGCCAGCTGCAGTTTGTTCTGCACCTGAACCTGCGCGATATCCGCATCAGTACCAGACTGGAAGGTTAGGGTGATCTGCACGGTACCCGTGGAGTCACTGTTAGAGGACATGTACATCAGGTTATCGATACCGTTCATGTTCTGTTCGATAACCTGCGTAACAGTATCCTGTACTGTTTTGGCATCAGCGCCAGGGTAGGTCGCGGAGATCGTCACTGCTGGCGGTGCAATAGTCGGATATTGCGCTACCGGCAATTTGAGGATCGCGAGCCCCCCTGCCAACATGATGATAATGGCGATCACCCACGCAAATATTGGGCGATCGATAAAGAAATTAGGCATGTCTTAACGGCTCCTGTTTAAGTTAAGACTTGGACTGTTCAGGCTGGCTACCGCTTTGGCCTTGCTGGTTGTTATCAGCGGTGATTTCCTGCGCTTTTACCTGCGCGCCAGGACGTACTTTCTGCAGCCCAGTAACAATCACGCGGTCGCCCGGCTTAAGTCCATCAGTGACTAACCATTTGTCGCCAATCGCTTGTGCGGCGACAATTTGGCGAGTTTCAACTTTGTTGTCTGCACCGATAACCAATGCACTGGCATCGCCACGCGGTGTACGGGTAACGCCTTGCTGCGGAACCAGTAATGCAGTTGGGTTAATCCCTTCTTCCAGACGTGCACGGACGAACATACCCGGCAGTAAGGTGTGATCCGGGTTAGGGAAGATGGCGCGTAACGTAATCGATCCGGTGGTTTGATCAACCGTCACATCAGAAAACTCCAGCGTGCCGGACTGCGGGAATTTAATGCCGTCATTGGTTACCAGTTCGACTTTCGCTTTGCCGTTCTCTTGCTTCAGCGTGCCGTTGGCCAGCTCTTGTTTCAGGCGCAGGAAGTCGTTGCTTGACTGCGTTACGTCCACGTAGATCGGGTCCAGCTGCTGAACGGTCGCCAGTGCGGTCGCTTGACCGTTTTGCACCAGAGCCCCTTCCGTAACGGATGATTTACCAATGCGGCCGCTGATCGGCGACGTCACTTTGGTATAGGCCAGATTGATGCGTGCTGTTTCTACCGCGGCTTTCGCGGCAACAACGGCGGCGTTTGCCTGCTGTGCGTCTGCCAGCGCGCTATCGTAATCCTGTTGACTGATGTACTTAGTACCCAGCAGTTTCTGATAACGTTTAACCGTCAGTTGAGCGATATTTGCTGCGGCTTGTGCTTTGGCCAGATCGCCTTTTGCGCTTTCGTAAGCGGCCTGGTAAGTCGCAGGATCAATCTGATAGAGAGATACACCCGCTTCGATGTCACCACCTTCGGTGAAATTACGCTTCAGGATAATACCGCTAACCTGAGGGCGAACTTCTGCGATGCGAAACGCACTGGTGCGACCCGGAAGCTCGGTTGTTATCTGTAGAGGTTCAGTTTTGAGTGTAACAACTCCAACCTCTGGCATCTGCTGGCCCCCTTGTTGGGCCTGTTTGTCGTCACATCCTGTTAGCGCTAAGCTGCCTGAGAGCATCAGAACGACTGCCAGAGGCGTTAACCCTCTGTTTTTGTTCATATGTAAACCTCGAGTGTCCGATTTCAAATTGATCAATGGCTTAAAGCCCATAAACCCATTGCTGCGTTTATATTATCGTCGTGCTATGGTACATACATTCACAAATGTATGTAAATCTAACGCCTGTAAATTCACTGACATATGGCACGAAAAACCAAACAACAAGCACAGGAAACACGACAGCATATTCTCGATGTTGCTCTGCATTTGTTTTCGCAACAAGGGGTATCATCCACCTCGCTTGCGGAGATCGCAAAAGCCGCTGGTGTCACGCGCGGCGCGATTTATTGGCATTTCAAAAACAAGTCGGATTTATTCAGTGAAATCTGGGAGCTAGCAAAACCTAACATTGATGAGTTAGAGACTGAGTATCAGGCAAAATTCCCCGACGATCCACTATCAGTATTAAGAGAAATTTTAATTTACGTTCTTGAAGCTACCGTGACAGAAGAACGCCGACGTTTGTTGCTGGAAATTATATTCCACAAATGCGAATTTGTCGGGGAAATGGCCTCTGTTCAGTTAGCTCAACGCCATCTTTGTATTGAAAATTACGATCGTATCGAACAAACATTGCGGCACTGTATGGATGCCAATATGCTGCCGGAAAACCTGAACACCCGTCGCGTGGCGGTCCTGTTGCGTAGCTACATTACCGGAATCATAGAAAACTGGTTATTTGCCCCCGAATCGTTTGATCTGAAAAAAGAAGCTCGGGAATACGTGGCTGTGCTGCTGGAGATGTGCCTTATGTGCCCAACTCTGCGGCTTGGCGTGGCGGAAATCCACTAAACGTTTTGGGCCTGTACCAGGAATTCTCCTGGTCGTTTTGCCTGCTGCTATTCTGCCGGTCACAGCCGTGATATTCTTGCCGCTTGACTATTTTCGGTCACTTTTCCGGTTCAGAAACGTTCATTCTCATGACTATGTTGCAGCTCTATAAACGTTCACAGTATCTTATTGCTATTACCATTCTTTTCTTCATTCTCTTGCTATCTTGCCAGTCGTCTGCTTTTGCGCGGGCGCAACAGAGTGGTGAACTGCCGACGAAAGCGGATATTCAGAGCCAACTGGACGCGCTGAGTAAACAAAAAGATCTCTCCGCGCAGGATAAGCTGGTCCAACAGGATCTCATCGATACCATCGCCACGTTGGATAAAATCGATCGCGTGAAAGATGAGACCGTACAGCTTCGCCAGAAAGTTGCCCAGGCACCGGAGAAAATGCGTCAGGCGACGGATGCGTTAAATTCGCTCAGTGATGTTGATAACGACGATGAAACGCGAAAAACGCTGAGTACACTCTCCTTACGACAGCTTGAGTCGCGCGTGGCACAGGTTTTGGATGACCTGCAAAGTGCGCAAAACGATCTTGCCGCTTACAACAGCCAACTGGTGTCGCTCCAGACGCAGCCAGAGCGTGTGCAGAATGCGATGTACACCGCGTCGCAGCAAATGCAGCAAATCCGCAATCGACTCGATGGCACCAATGTGGGAGAGGCGGCGTTACGCCCGAGCCAGCAGGTGTTGCTGCAGGCGCAGCAGGCGCTGCTGAATGCGCAGATCGACCAACAGCGTAAGAGCCTGGAAGGCAATACTGTTTTGCAGGATACCTTGCAAAAACAACGTGACTACGTAACAGCTAACAGTAACAGGCTTGAACATCAGCTCCAGCTTCTGCAAGAAGCGGTGAACAGCAAACGACTGACGTTAACCGAAAAGACGGCTCAGGAAGCGGTAACGCCGGATGAAGCCGAGCGTATTCAGTCAAATCCGTTAGTGAAGCAGGAACTGGATGTTAACCATCAGCTAAGTCAGCGCCTGATTGCCGCGACCGAAAACGGCAACAACCTAATGCAGCAGAATATCAAAGTCAAAAACTGGCTTGACCGCGCGCTGCAATCCGAACGCAATATTAAAGAACAGATCGCTGTCCTGAAAGGCAGTCTGCTGCTGTCGCGTATTCTGTATCAGCAACAACAAACACTGCCGTCGGCGGATGAACTTGCCGATATGACTAACCGGATCGCTGATTTGCGTCTGGAACAGTTTGAGATTAACCAGCAGCGCGATGCGCTATTCCAGAACGATGCGTTTGTCGCCAAACTGGAAGAAGGGCACAGCAACGAAGTGAATGGTGAAGTCCATGATGCCCTGCTGCAGGTTGTGGATATGCGCCGTGAACTGTTGGATCAGCTGAACAAGCAGCTGGGCAACCAGTTGATGATGGCGATTAACCTGCAAATCAATCAACAGCAGCTAATGAGCGTGTCGAAGAACCTGAAAGGGATCCTCACGCAGCAAATCTTCTGGGTTAATAGTAACCGTCCGATGGACTGGGACTGGATCAAAGCCTTCCCGCAAACGCTCAAAGACCAGTTTAAGTCGATGAAAATCACAGTGAACTGGGAAAAAGCCTGGCCAGCGGTCTTTATTGCGTTCCTGGCGGGCCTGCCGCTGCTGCTTATTGCCGGGTTAATCCGCTGGCGTTTGAAATGGCTGAAAGAGTATCAGGCGAAATTAGCCGCCGCAGTAGGGAATCTGCGTAATGACAGTCAGCTCAATACGCCAAAAGCGATACTGATCGATCTGATCAGAGCGTTGCCGGCGTGCCTGATTATCCTCGCCGTGGGCCTGATTCTGCTTACCATGCAGTTGAATATCAGCGACCTGCTGTGGGCGTTCAGTAAGAAGATGACAGTCTTCTGGCTGGTGTTTGGTCTGTGCTGGAAGGTGCTGGAAAAAGATGGCGTGGCGATACGTCATTTTGGCATGCCAGCGCAGCAGACCAGCCACTGGCGCCGCCAGATCGTGCGTATTAGCCTGGCGCTGTTGCCGCTTAACTTCTGGTCGGTCATTGCTGAACTGTCGCCGCTTAATTTGATGGACGATGTGCTGGGTCAGGTAGTTATTTTCCTCAACCTGCTGCTGATCGCCTTCCTGGTATGGCCAATGTGCCGCGAAAGCTGGCGTGACAAAGAGTCACATGGCCTGCGTCTGGTCACTATTACCGTCCTCTCAATTATCCCGATTGCATTAATGGTGCTGACGGCGACAGGGTATTTCTACACCACGTTGCGCCTGGCCGGCCGTTGGATTGAAACGGTCTATCTGGTTATCCTTTGGAACCTGCTGTATCAGACGGTACTGCGTGGATTGAGTGTGGCGGCACGTCGTATCGCCTGGCGCCGTGCCTTAGCGCGTCGTCAGAACCTGGTGAAAGAAGGGGCGGAAGGAGCCGAGCCGCAGGAAGAACCGACCATTGCGCTTGAGCAGGTTAACCAGCAAACGCTGCGTATAACAATGCTGGTGATGGTTGCCCTGTTTGGTATTCTGTTCTGGGCAATTTGGTCCGATCTAATCACCGTGTTCAGTTATCTCGATAGCATTACGCTCTGGCATTACAACGGCACCGAAGCGGGAGCTGCGGTGGTGAAAGACGTCACCATGGGCAGTCTGCTGTTTGCGATTATTGCCTCAATGGTCGCGTGGGCGCTGATCCGTAACTTACCCGGCCTGCTGGAAGTGCTGGTGCTGTCGCGACTGAAGATGCGTCAGGGTGCTTCGTATGCGATCACCACGATCCTTAACTACGCGATCATCGCCATCGGTGCGATGACGGTCTTCGGATCGCTCGGTGTTTCATGGGATAAGCTACAGTGGCTGGCAGCAGCCCTGTCGGTTGGTCTTGGTTTTGGCTTGCAGGAAATCTTCGGTAACTTTGTTTCGGGTCTGATTATTCTGTTTGAACGCCCGGTCCGCATCGGCGATACCGTGACTATCGGTACGTTCTCAGGAACGGTCAGCAAGATCCGTATCCGTGCCACCACTATTACCGACTTCGATCGCAAAGAGGTGATCATCCCGAACAAAGCATTTGTGACGGAGCGTTTGATCAACTGGTCGCTTTCCGATACCACCACGCGTCTGGTGATCCGCATCGGCGTGGCCTACGGTTCGGATCTGGATAAAGTGAAGAAAGTGCTACTGCAGGCGGCGATGGAACACCCGAAAGTGATGCACGATCCAGAGCCTGCAGTGTTCTTTACCGCCTTCGGCGCCAGCACGTTGGATCATGAACTGCGTTTATACGTGCGTGAACTGCGCGATCGTAGCCACACGGTTGATGAACTGAACCGTGCGGTCGATCGTTTGTGCCGTGAAAACGACATTGATATCGCCTTTAACCAGCTCGAAGTGCACCTGCATAACGCGAAAGGTGATACCGTGACCGAGGTTAAGCGTGACATCATTAAAGGTGATGATCCGACGCCTTCGGTAGGTTAATAGAAAAACTCATCAGGCCTGCGAGCTTCGATTCATTCGTAGGCCTGATAAGTGCAACGCTTTCAGGCATTTCAGCTATAGCGCGTTTTTTGAAGAAGAGAGCTGTTTCTTTTCGTAATCCCGTTTAACAATCTCCAGCGCCTTCAGTACGGTTTCAGGCGCAACCTGATTTTCCTCAAGTAAAACAATCAAATCGACGGCCAGTTTGACCTCGTCCGGGGCGTTCTCTAATGACATAAATTCTCCGGGGATTAACGGGTTAAACGCGACAGCACGTTTTCTATTCTTGCCAGAGCATGGCGACAGCGCGCCAGTCGCGCCTCGAATGCTTCTACTTCACGATGCAGTTTTTGCTGTTCTTCAAAGCCGGTAGCCTGAGCCAGACGCTCTTTGCGTTCACGCGTCATTTCAACCAGACGGCGTTCAAATTCCTGATGTTGGACCCGCTTGCGCTGCCAGCGCGCCAGACCTGGAGAAGCGCTGTCCCACTCTCGAAGGGACCAACTGGCGGTTTCACGTGAAATCGCCTCTAACTGTGAGGCAAGGTGTTCCGCAAGCCAGGTGATTTGTGGGAGTTGCTGCTGCTCAACGGCGCGACGCAGGGCAGTAAGATTATCGTCAGCCTCATCCAGACAGGCCTGCAGCAACGTACTGCGCGTGTGAAACAGATGCCTGTCAAAGCGGGCGCTAAGCGTTGTGTGGTGCGCCAGCGGGGCGCAATGTTGTCGCAAGCGGTTAAGCTGGTTTTCGAGCGTCTGTAACAGCATGGCGGTTTTCACAACAACACTCCGATGAAAATGAGAACCGTTATGCTAAAGTAGCGATTCTCTGTGTTAAGTACTCATATTATGCAACGCATTATTCTAATCATCATTGGCTGGATAGCGGTAGTGCTAGGTACGCTGGGCGTTGTATTGCCTCTGTTGCCGACGACGCCGTTTATACTGCTGGCAGCCTGGTGTTTTGCCCGCTCATCGCCGCGTTTTCACGACTGGTTGCTTTACCGTTCGTGGTTCGGCGGGTATTTGCGCCACTGGCAAAAACACCGTGCGATGCCGCCGGGAGCAAAACCGCGCGCTGTTTTGTTGATCCTGGTGACGTTTGGTATTTCACTGTGGCTGGTCAATATGATGTGGGTGCGCGGCCTGCTGCTGGTTATTCTTGCCTGTTTACTGATTTTTATGTGGCGGATCCCGGTGATTGATGAAAAACAACAAAAGCAGTAAAGCGCAATAATCGCTGTTGCAATTGTCTCTCACAGCCAGTAAATTCGACCGTTTTCGAGCACAGGCGCAGGTGGTCAAAGGTTAAGCAAGTGTAACCTTGGCTCTTATATAGACACAAAATCATTCAAGATACGTCGAGGATGAAGTGTTTAGTGCGCCGTGAAGTAATACTGTATTAATCAGGCACAAACTTATGACCGCGACAGCACAGCAGCTTGAGTTTCTCAAAAATAGCATCAAAAGCATCCACGACTACCCAAAACCGGGCATTCTCTTTCGTGATGTCACCAGTTTACTGGAAGACCCGAAAGCCTACGCCCTCAGCATTGAATTGCTGGTTGAACGCTACAAAAATGCGGGTATCACTAAAGTGGTTGGCACCGAAGCGCGTGGCTTCCTGTTTGGCGCGCCGGTAGCGTTGGGTCTGGGCGTCGGCTTTGTTCCGGTACGCAAACCCCGTAAGCTTCCGCGAGAAGTTATTGCTGAGACCTATGAGCTGGAATACGGCACCGATCAGCTGGAAATCCACGTTGATGCCATCAAACCTGGCGATAAAGTGCTGGTTGTGGACGACCTGCTGGCAACTGGCGGCACGATTGAAGCGACTGTGAAGCTGATCCGCCGTCTGGGTGGTGAAGTTACCGATGCTGCTTTTATCATTAACCTGTTTGATCTGGGCGGCGAACAGCGTCTGGAAAAACAGGGGCTGACCTGTTATAGCCTGGTTCCATTCCCGGGCCACTAAGTCGGGCTATCTTATCTCGGTAGACGAATACCGAGACACACAACCTCGCCGTCGCTGCGAGGTTGTGTTAGCATTATCCCCCTGTGAATCCACCCTCCAGCCTTTCAGAGCCTGCCAATGAGTTATCAGGTCTTAGCCCGAAAATGGCGCCCACAAACCTTTGCTGACGTCGTCGGCCAGGAACATGTGCTGACGGCACTGGCGAACGGCTTGTCGTTAGGGCGTATTCATCATGCTTATTTGTTTTCCGGCACCCGTGGCGTCGGGAAAACCTCTATCGCCCGTTTGCTGGCGAAGGGATTAAACTGTGAAACCGGCATCACCGCCACGCCGTGTGGCGTGTGCGATAATTGCCGGGAAATCGAGCAGGGGCGTTTTGTCGATCTGATTGAAATCGACGCCGCCTCACGCACCAAAGTCGAAGACACCCGTGACCTGCTGGATAACGTCCAGTATGCGCCTGCGCGTGGTCGTTTTAAGGTCTACTTGATCGACGAAGTGCACATGCTGTCTCGCCACAGTTTTAATGCCTTGCTGAAAACGCTCGAAGAGCCGCCCGCGCACGTTAAGTTCCTGCTGGCGACTACCGATCCGCAGAAGCTGCCGGTGACTATCCTGTCGCGCTGTCTGCAATTCCATCTTAAAGCGTTGGATGTCGAACAGATTCGCCATCAGCTTGAGCATATCCTCAAAGAAGAGCATATCGCCCATGAACCACGTGCACTGCAACTGCTGGCTCGCGCCGCGGACGGCAGCCTGCGTGATGCGCTGAGCCTGACCGATCAGGCGATCGCCAGCGGCGATGGCCAGGTCTCGACCGAGGCGGTCAGCACTATGCTCGGCACGCTGGACGACGACCAGGCGCTCTCGCTCGTTGAAGCGGTTGTTGCTGCGGACGGCGAACGCGTGATGGCGCTGGTAAACGACGCCGCCGCGCGCGGTATCGAATGGGAAGCGCTGCTGGTTGAGATGTCGGCTTTGCTGCATCGTATTGCCATGGTTCAGCTTTCGCCTGCCGCGCTCGGCAGCGATATGGCCGCCATTGAACAGCGTATGCGTGAACTGGCGCGAATTGTTCCGCCAACCGATGTGCAGCTTTACTACCAAACTTTGTTAATCGGGCGCAAGGAACTGCCATATGCGCCGGACAGGCGAATGGGCGTCGAAATGACGCTGCTGCGTGCGCTGGCTTTTCATCCGCGCATGCCGCTCCCGGAACCTGAAGTTCCACGACAGTCGTTTGCCCCGGTCGCACCCACTGCGGTGATGACCCCGACGCAGGTGCAGCAGCAGCCTGCACCTGCACAACAGCAACAGAATGTGCCGCTCTCCGATGCCACCAGTCAGGTGTTGGCGGCGCGTAGCCAGTTGCAACGCGCTCAGGGAGCAACCAAAGCAAAAAAGAGTGAACCGGCAGCCGCTTCCCGCGCGCGGCCGGTGAATAATGCTGCGCTGGAAAGACTGGCTTCGGTGTCGGAACGTGTTCAGGCGCGTCCGGCGGTCTCTGCGCTGGAAAAAGCACCGGCGAAGAAAGAAGCGTATCGCTGGAAAGCGACCAATCCTGTTGCAGAAGTTAAAGAAGTCGTTGCCACGCCGAAAGCGCTGAAAAAAGCGCTTGAGCATGAAAAAACGCCGGAACTGGCGGCAAAGCTTGCGGCTGAAGCCATTGAACGCGACCCGTGGGCCGCCCAGGTGAGTCAGCTCTCGCTGCCTAAACTGGTGGAGCAGGTGGCGCTTAATGCCTGGAAAGAAGAGAATGGCAACGTAGTTTGCCTGCATCTGCGTTCCACGCAGCGACACCTAAATTCCAGCGGTGCGCAGCAAAAACTGGCCGAAGCTCTGAGTTCCTTAACGGGGTCAACGGTTGAATTGACCATCGTTGAAGATGATAATCCAGCGGTGCGTACGCCGCTGGAGTGGCGTCAGGCCATTTATGAAGAGAAGCTCGCGCAGGCGCGTGAGTCGATTATTGCGGATAATAACATCCAGACGCTGCGTCGTTTTTTCGATGCGGAGCTGGACGAAGAGAGTATTCGCCCCATTTGATCGTCAGCCTAATGGTTTGACGGTCGTCATCCCTTAACGTGATTGAGAGAGAAGCCTATGTTTGGTAAAGGCGGTCTGGGTAACCTGATGAAACAGGCCCAGCAGATGCAAGAAAAAATGCAGCAGATGCAGGAAGAAGTCGCCAAGCTGGAAGTGACCGGCGAATCTGGCGCGGGTCTGGTAAAAGTGACCATTAACGGCGCGCACAACTGCCGTCGCGTGGAGATCGATCCAAGCCTGCTGGAAGACGACAAAGAGATGCTGGAAGATCTGGTTGCTGCGGCATTCAACGACGCGGCGCGTCGCATTGAAGAGACGCAGAAAGAGAAGATGGCCTCTGTTTCCTCCGGAATGCAGCTGCCGCCTGGCTTTAAGATGCCGTTCTGATGCAAACCAGCCCGCTGTTAACTCAGCTTATGGAAGCACTGCGCTGTCTGCCCGGCGTTGGCCCGAAGTCGGCGCAGCGCATGGCGTTCACGCTACTTCAGCGCGATCGCAGCGGCGGGATGCGTCTGGCACAGGCGTTAACGAAGGCGATGTCAGAAATCGGCCACTGTGCCGATTGCCGCACCTTCACAGAGCAAGACGTCTGCAACATTTGCTCGAACCCGCGTCGCCAGGAAAACGGTCAGATTTGTGTGGTGGAGAGTCCGGCGGACATCTACGCCATTGAGCAAACCGGGCAGTTTTCCGGACGTTACTTCGTGCTGATGGGACACCTGTCGCCGCTGGACGGTATTGGCCCTGATGATATCGGGCTGGATCGTCTCGAACAGCGACTGGAGTCTGAGCAAATCAACGAACTGATCCTGGCGACCAATCCCACGGTCGAAGGAGAGGCGACCGCCAACTATATTGCTGAGCTTTGCATGCAATATGGCGTTGAAGCCAGCCGTATCGCCCATGGCGTTCCGGTAGGCGGCGAGCTGGAAATGGTCGATGGCACTACGCTGTCGCACTCTCTGGCAGGACGACACAAGATTAAATTCTGAACAAACGGAGGCCGCGACGGCGGCTTCCGCTTGAAATCCTTCCCGCTTGTCCCCATTTCACCCTCAACGTGTTTTTACCATTGAAAATGGCTTTGTTGAGGTAGATCTACATGAAAGGACAAGAAACTCGTGGTTTTCAGTCAGAAGTCAAACAGCTTCTGCACCTGATGATCCATTCTCTGTATTCCAATAAAGAAATCTTCCTGCGTGAGCTTATCTCTAACGCCTCGGATGCGGCAGACAAGCTGCGTTTTCGCGCCCTGTCTAACCCGGACCTGTATGAAGGCGACGGTGAGCTGCGTGTACGTGTTTCCTTCGATAAAGATAAGCGTACGTTGACCATTGCCGATAACGGCGTGGGGATGAACCGTGATGACGTTATCGATCATCTGGGGACCATTGCGAAATCCGGTACTAAATCTTTCCTCGAATCCATGGGTTCCGATCAGGCGAAAGACAGCCAGTTGATCGGCCAGTTCGGGGTGGGCTTCTACTCTGCGTTCATCGTGGCGGACAAAGTCACCGTGCGTACCCGCGCTGCGGGCGATAAGCCGGAAAACGGCGTGTTCTGGGAATCTGCGGGCGAAGGTGAGTACACCGTTGCCGACATCACCAAAGACGATCGCGGCACCGAAATCACCCTGCATCTGCGTGAAGGCGAAGAGGAGTTCCTTGATGACTGGCGCGTACGTTCCATCATCAGCAAATATTCCGACCATATCGCGTTGCCGGTAGAGATCGAAAAATCCGAAGAGAAAGACGGCGAGACCGTGGTTTCCTGGGAAAAGATCAACAAGGCGCAGGCGCTGTGGACCCGTAACAAGTCGGAAATCAAAGACGACGAGTACAACGAATTCTACAAGCACATCGCCCACGACTTCACTGACCCGCTGACCTGGAGCCACAACCGTGTGGAAGGTAAGCAGGAGTACACCAGCCTGCTGTACATCCCGTCCCAGGCTCCGTGGGATATGTGGAACCGCGATCACAAGCATGGCCTGAAACTGTACGTCCAGCGTGTGTTTATTATGGACGACGCCGAGCAGTTCATGCCGAACTACCTGCGCTTTGTGCGCGGTCTGATAGATTCCAACGATCTGCCGCTGAACGTTTCCCGTGAGATCCTGCAGGACAGCACAGTCACCCGTAACCTGCGCAGCGCGCTGACCAAACGCGTACTGCAGATGCTGGAAAAACTGGCGAAAGACGACGCGGAAAAATACCAAACCTTCTGGAAACAGTTCGGCCTGGTATTGAAAGAAGGCCCGGCGGAAGATCACGCCAACCAGGAAACGATCGCTAAGCTGATGCGCTTCGCGTCTACGCACACTGACTCCTCCGCACAGACCGTGTCGCTGGAAGACTACGTGTCGCGTATGAAAGAAGGGCAGGAGAAAATCTACTACATCACCGCAGACAGCTATGCGGCAGCGAAGAGCAGCCCGCACCTGGAACTGCTGCGTAAGAAAGGCATTGAAGTCCTGCTGCTTTCTGACCGCATCGATGAGTGGATGATGAACTACCTGACCGAGTTCGACGGTAAGGCATTCCAGTCTGTTGCTAAAGCTGACGAGTCCATCGACAAGCTGGCGGATGAAGTTGATGAATCGGCAAAAGAAGCGGAAAAAGCGCTGACGCCGTTCGTTGAGCGCGTGAAAACCCTGCTGGGCGACCGCGTGAAAGAAGTGCGTCTGACTCACCGTCTGACCGACACGCCAGCCATCGTCACCACCGATGCGGATGAAATGAGCACCCAGATGGCGAAACTGTTTGCCGCTGCGGGCCAGGCCGTACCGGAAGTGAAATATATCTTTGAACTCAACCCGGACCACGTGCTGGTAAAACGCACGGCGGATACCCAGGATGAAGCGCAGTTTAAAGAGTGGGTCGAACTGCTGCTGGATCAGGCGCTGTTTGCTGAGCGCGGCACGCTGGAAGACCCTAACCAGTTCATCCGTCGTATGAACCAGTTGCTGGTGTCCTGATACCCGTAATGTAATGCCGGATGGCGCTAACGCTTATCCGGCCTACAGCATCTCGTAATAGTATGCCGGATACGGTGTTTCCACCGCCATCCGGCATTTTCTCGCCTTATTTTTAATTTTCCCACCGTTAACCGTTTCAGCGTCGGGCGTCTTTCTTGAGCCAATTGCGTGATGGTGGTATCGTTTAGCGCTTTTTAAAAAATATCGACAACCTTTAAGGGGATTTTCGTAATGCGTATCATTCTGCTTGGCGCTCCGGGCGCGGGTAAAGGAACTCAGGCTCAGTTCATCATGGAGAAGTATGGTATTCCGCAAATCTCCACCGGTGATATGCTGCGTGCTGCCGTGAAATCTGGCTCCGAGCTGGGCAAACAAGCGAAAGACATCATGGACGCCGGTAAGCTGGTGACTGATGAACTGGTGATCGCGCTGGTAAAAGAGCGTATTGCTCAGGAAGACTGCCGTAATGGTTTCCTGCTGGATGGCTTCCCGCGTACTATTCCGCAGGCAGACGCCATGAAAGAAGCGGGCATCAACGTGGACTACGTTCTGGAGTTCGATGTTCCTGACGAACTGATCGTTGACCGTATTGTAGGTCGTCGCGTACACGCTGCTTCTGGCCGCGTTTACCACATCAAATTCAACCCGCCTAAGGTTGAAGGTAAAGACGACGTGACCGGCGAAGAGCTGACCACCCGTAAAGACGATCAGGAAGAAACTGTACGTAAGCGCCTGGTGGAATACCATCAGATGACCGCTCCGCTGATCGGCTACTACTCTAAAGAAGCGCAGGCGGGTAACACCAAATACGCGAAAGTTGATGGCACTCAGGCCGTTGCTGACGTGCGCGCAGCGCTGGAAAAAATCCTCGGCTAATTTTTCGCGTAATAAACCTCTTATCAGGCCTGCCATTATCGCGTAGGCCTGATAAGCGTAGCGCCATCAGGCAAATTCTCGTCTTACCTCTCACAGCAATTAGTTCTTCTTTATCGCTTTTCCGCTACAATTATCAACAATTTGAATCGATAAGAGGCGGTAATGCGTCAGACGAAAACCGGTATCCTGCTGGCAAACCTCGGCACTCCCGATGCCCCAACCCCCGAAGCCGTTAAGCGCTACCTGCGCCAGTTTTTAAGCGATCCACGCGTAGTTGATACGTCACCTGCACTGTGGTGGCCGTTGCTGCGTGGGGTGATTTTACCGTTGCGTGCGCCACGCGTAGCCAAGCTGTACCAGTCAATCTGGATGGAAGACGGTTCCCCGCTGATGGTTTATAGCAAGGCACAACAGCGGGCCCTGGCAGAACGCCTACCAAATACCCCTGTCGCGCTGGGAATGAGCTACGGTTCGCCGTCGCTTGAAAGCGCGGTCGATGAACTGTTGGCAAGCGGGGTTGAACACATGGTGGTGTTACCGCTGTACCCGCAATATTCCTGTTCGACGGTGGCGGCCGTCTGGGACGAACTGGCGCGTATCTTAGCGCGTAAACGCGGTATTCCTGGCGTTTCATTTATTCGTGATTACGCCGATGACAGCAGCTACATCGATGCGCTGGCGAAGAGTGCCCGGGATTCATTTGCTCAACACGGTGAACCTGATTTGCTGCTGCTCTCCTACCACGGCATTCCGCAGCGGTACGCCGATGAAGGAGATGACTACCCGCAGCGCTGTCGTGATACCACCCGAGAGTTGGTTTCAGCGCTTGGCCTGCCGCCAGAAAAAGTAATGATGACCTTCCAGTCTCGCTTTGGTCGCGAACCATGGCTGACGCCATATACCGACGAAACGTTAAAAATGCTGGCGGAGAAAGGGACACAACATATCCAGGTTATGTGTCCGGGCTTCTCGGCAGATTGCCTCGAAACGCTGGAAGAGATAGCGGTACAAAACCGGGAAATTTTCCTTGAGGCTGGCGGTAAGCAATATGAGTATATTCCGGCGCTTAATGCCGCACCGGAACATATCGAAATGATGGTTAAACTGACCGACGCTTACCGTTAAAGCTGGGCTCTGAAGTAACGAGCGCCTTCCCGCAACGCATCGTCGGCGGTTTTCATCATTCGCGAATAGTGCAGGAAGGCGTGTAGCGTGCCGGGGTACATTTTGTACTGGCAGGGCTGCTGATGCGCCTGCAACGTTTGGAATAGTAAGCGGCTATCGTCAATCAGCGGATCAAACTCAGCGCCGGCGATAAAACACGGCGGCACGTCACGCGTCAGATCGTTATTAAACAGGCAATAATACGGTGACTCGCGATCGTCAGCGCTACGCAGGTACGCGTTTTCGTACATCTGCAATTCCTCGCGGGTTAACCCATCCCACGCTCCGCCCATCAGCCGTCGGCTCAGTGAATCCTGCAGGCCGTAAAGCCCATACCACAACAGCACCCCAGCCACCTTGCCGCAGACAATGCGTTTATCCCGCAGCCACAGCGCGCTGGCAAGCGCCAGCATGGCCCCGGCGGAATCACCCGCAAAACCAATATGATTCACATTAAGAGAATAGTCGCCAGCGTGCTGATGAAAATACTGGCAGACGGCGGCAATCTCTTCGATGGCTTGCGGGAAACGGGCTTCTGGCGCAAGCGAATAGTCGATACCAATTACCGTGCACTGCGTATAGCGCGCCAGCAAGCGCATAATACGGTCGTGGGTATCCAGATTACCGAGAATAAAACCGCCGCCGTGCAGATAATACAACGTTGCCAGGCTATGGGGCTGCGGTGAGTAAATACGTGTGGCCACGGGGCCGCATGCGGTAGAAATAACGCATTCGCGGGTATTCATCTCTGGGGCATCGGCATTCCACAGCTGCCGTTCATGAATGTAGTGCTGGCGCTGGGCCACGAAGTCATCTGCAGCGGGCCACGGCGGCAGATCGTCGCGATGAAAATTCACCACGCTTTTCATTTCATCCGAAATTCTGTCGAGTACGGGGATCTTGTTTTCCGGCTTCATAAAACGCTCCTTGTGAAGGTGAGTTATTGTAGAAATTAATCCCGTTTAAACTGCGATCTCACCGTCTGATATTGAAACTTAGCGCCGCATCGCATGCGTGGCAGGGAATGTGCTACCATGCATCGCTCAGTTAACCACCCGTAAAATCGACCATGAAATTTCCCGGTAAACGCAAATCCAAACACTATTTTCCCGTCAGCGCGCGCGATCCGTTGCTGCAACAAATTCAGCCAGAAAATGAAACCAGCGCAGCCTGGGTGGTGGGCATCGACCAGACGCTGGTGGATATTGAAGCCAAAGTGGATGATGACTTTGTAAAACGTTATGGATTAAGCGCCGGGCATTCTCTGGTGATTGCCGATGATGTCGCCGAAGCGCTCTACCAGGAACTGGTGCGTGAAAATTTGATCACCCATCAGTTTGCGGGCGGTACTATCGGTAACACGATGCACAACTACTCTGTGCTGGCGGATGATCGCTCGGTGCTGCTGGGCGTGATGTGCAGCAATATCGAGATTGGCAGCTATGCGTACCGCTATTTATGCAATACCTCCAGCCGTACCGACCTGAATTACCTGCAAGGCGTTAACGGACCGATTGGCCGCTGCTTTACGCTGATTGGCGAGTCAGGTGAGCGTACCTTCGCAATCAGCCCTGGGCATATGAATAAGCTACGGGCGGATAGCATCCCTGAATCGGTGATTGCCGGAGCATCCGCGCTGGTGCTGACGTCTTATCTGGTGCGCTGCGAGCCGGGTGAGCCGATGCCGGAAGCGACCATGAAGGCGATTGAATATGCCAAAAAACACAATGTGCCGGTGGTTCTGACCCTGGGCACCAAATTCGTCATTGCCGATAACCCGCAGTGGTGGCAGGCATTCCTGAAAGAGCATGTCTCTATTCTGGCGATGAATGAAGAAGAGGCTGAAGCGCTGACTGGCGAGAACGATCCGCTGCTGGCATCTGACAAGGCGCTGGATTGGGTGGATCTGGTGCTGTGCACGGCGGGTCCGGCGGGTCTGTATATGGCGGGCTTTACGGAAGAAGAAGTCAAACGTAAAACCCAGCATCCGCTGCTGCCCGGTGCTATTGCCGAATTTAACCAGTACGAATTCAGCCGCGCCATGCGCCATAAAGACTGTACCAATCCGCTGCGCGTGTATTCGCACATCGCACCGTATATGGGCGGACCTGAAAAGATAATGAACACCAACGGCGCAGGTGATGGTGCGCTGGCGGCATTGCTGCATGATATTACCGCCAACAGCTATCACCGCAGCAACGTGCCTAACTCCAGCAAGCACAAGTTCACCTGGCTGACCTATTCGTCGTTAGCCCAGGTGTGTAAGTATGCTAATCGCGTGAGTTATCAGGTGCTGAACCAGCATTCACCGCGCCTGACGCGCGGTTTGCCGGAACGTGAAGACAGTCTGGAAGAGTCGTACTGGGACCGTTAAATCTTGCATAGGCCGGATAAGCGATAACGCTATCCGGCACGGACACTAACTGGCCGTAGCAACTTCACCTGCAGGCGGCGTTTCAATCAGCTCCAGCATGGTACGGGCGATTTCGCGCTCACCCATGACGACCTGGTTGGCGCCGCGTTCGGTAATATATTCCACCTCATCGTCATAATGCGCGCGGGCGATAATCTCAATCGACGGGCATTTCTCACGTGCGGAAGCGACAATTTCACCTGCTTCATAACCATTAGGAATGGTCAGCAGCAGCCAGCGCGCGCAATCCAGATGCGCCAGATTCATAATCTCTTCGTTGGCGGCATTTCCCAGTACCGCGCGGATCCCACGCTCGCGCAGTTCATCCACCCGGGTACGTGAGGTTTCGATCACTACCAGCGGGATCCCCGCAGCCATCAATTTCTCACCCAGCAGGCTACCGACGCGACCAAAGCCAACCAGCAGGGCGTGATTGCAGATATCCACCGGAATTTGCTTCTCTTCTTCGATAGCCTCTTCCAGCGTCTGCTCTTCCAGCGTTTCTGTTTTGGCGAGATATTTTTCTAACACCGCGAACAGCACCGGGTTGAGCATGATGGACAGGATTGCCCCCGCCAGTACCAGATTCTGTCCGGCCTGCGGCAGCAGGTTTAACGCCATTCCCAGACCCGCCAGAATAAAGGCAAATTCACCAATCTGCGCCAGGCTGGTGGCAATAGTGAGCGCCGTGCGTTGGGAGTGACCAAACAGGCGCACCAGGAAATAGGCGGCAAGGGATTTACCAAAGATGATAATCGCCAGCGTGCCCAGTACCGCCAACGGCTGCTGGATCAGAACTAACGGATCGAACAGCATCCCGACGGAGACGAAGAACAGCACGGCGAACGCATCGCGCAGCGGCAGGGTATCATGCGCCGCACGGTGGCTTAGTTCAGATTCATTCAGCACCATACCGGCGAAGAACGCGCCCAGCGCAAAGGAGACATCGAACAGCTCTACTGCGCCAAAGGCAATGCCTAAGGCGAGGGCGAGGACTGAGAGGGTAAACAGTTCGCGTGAACCGGTTGCGGCGCTGCGGGCCATAATCCACGGTACCAGGCGACGACCCACCAGCATCATAATCGCGATAAACGCCACCACCTTGCCGATGGTAATGCCCATATCGACGGCCAGCGAGGCGAAACCGACGTCTTCTTTTTCCAGCATCCCGGCGACGGCTGGCAGGAGAACCAGCGTCAGCACCATCATCAGATCTTCGACAATCAGCCAGCCAATGGCAATTTGCCCGCGCTGGCTGTCAATGAGCTGTCGTTCTTCAAGTGCACGCAATAGCACCACGGTACTGGCGGTTGAAAGACACAGACCAAACACGATCCCCACCATCAGCGACCAGCCTAATACGGCCGAAAGCGCCATACCCAGCAGCGTTGCCACCGCTATCTGGGCAATCGCGCCGGGAATGGCGATAGACTTTACCGCCATCAAATCCTTCAACGAAAAGTGTAGCCCCACGCCAAACATCAGCAGAATAACGCCAAGCTCGGCCAGCTCAGGCGCGAGCTTAGTATCAGCAACAAAACCAGGTGTAAATGGACCGGCCAGAACGCCCGCTAACAGATATCCCACCAGAGGAGAAATACGCAGTTTATTGGCAATCATGCCTAATATAAAAGCGAGCACAAGGCCGCCGACAATGGTGGTGATAAGCGGGGTGGCGTGATGCATTCCGTCTCCTTTGGTTGCTGTGATGATCCTAAAAACCCAAACTACGAGTAATAGTTTATGACAATTTTAATGTTTATGTTTATGAATAATTATTGAATTTTGAAGAAAACGGGATTTTACGCGCAAAAAAGCACGGATCGGAAAAGTACGGTGATATGTGAGAGGTAAAGGCTGATGGCTACTGCAAGTAATGACGGCCAAAATTTACTTTTGGCCGTCAGAAAATCAGGCTTTGTGTCGGTTATCAGGTAAGAATATGGTCAGTATCCCCAGAAGTGGCAGGAAAGCACATATTTTGTAGACCAAATCGATGCTGGTATGGTCGGCTATCAGCCCTAACACCGCGGCTCCCAAGCCGCCCATGCCGAAGGCAAAACCGAAAAATAGTCCAGAAACCATGCCGATACGCCCAGGAAGCAGTTCCTGCGCGTAGACCAAAATAGCAGAAAACGCCGATGCGAGGATAAAACCAATGATCACGGTTAAAATCCCGGTCCATTCCAGCGTTGCGTAGGGTAAAACGAGGGTAAATGGCGCAACGCCGAGGATAGACCCCCAAATAACATATTTTCTGCCAATTTTATCGCCCAATGGTCCGCCAATCACCGTCCCGGCCGCGACGGCAAACAGGAAGGCAAACAGGTGAAACTGGGCGTTTTGTACCGATAATCCGAATTTTTGCATCAGATAAAAGGTGTAATAGCTGCTGATGCTCGCCATATAGAAGTATTTGGAGAAAATCAGCACCAGCAGGATGCTTACCGCCAGCACCACTTTATTGCGCGGTAACGGATTTACGATGGCGACTTTCGGTTTTCCTTTACTCATCCGATGCTGCGCAGCGTACCAACGGCTGATTTGTGCCAGGACGACAATCGCTAATAACGCAGCCAGAACAAACCAGGCCACATTACCCTTACCATATGGCGCGATGATGACAGCTGCCAGCAAGGGTCCCAAAGAGCTACCGAAGTTGCCGCCAACCTGGAAAATTGACTGTGCCAGGCCGTGACGACCGCCGGAGGCCATGCGTGCCACGCGGGACGATTCCGGATGAAATACCGAAGAGCCGGTGCCAACCAGCGCCGCGGCGAGCAGCACCATATGGAAGCTGCCGGCCATGGCTAGCAAAACAAGTCCGCTCAGCGTGAAGCACATCCCAATGGGCAGCGACCACGGCATCGGGTATTTGTCCGTCCAGTAACCCACCACCGGTTGCAGCAGCGAAGAAGCAAGCTGGAAGGTTAGGGTGATCATCCCGATCTGCATGAACGTTAGCGAGAACTCTGACTGCAATAGCGGATAAATCGCCAGAATCAGCGACTGAATCATATCGTTTAGCAAATGGGAGAGGCTGATCGCTCCTAAAATGCCAAATGAGGTGCGTGCTTTAGCAACCGACGCTGACGCGCCAGCCACAGGCTGGGTTGGTTCACTTATTGCCATAGAAAGTCACTTCTGTTTGGGTTGCGATTATGAGGGTAATCTATTTTGTTATTATTACCTGACTAACATACCTGCGGAAGGTGTTTGAAGGAAGTCTCATTTCTGAAAACATTTTCGACTATTATTTCATATCATTGTAATTTCAGTCGTTGATTTTGGCTCAGGGAGAGAAATATGAAGTTTTTAAAACGGGGCGTGGCGCTGGCGTTATTAGCCGCATTTACGCTGGCAGGTCAGCCTGCACAAGCGTACGAAAAAGATAAAACCTATAAAATTACCATTTTGCATACCAACGATCATCACGGTCACTTCTGGCGCAGCGAATACGGAGAATACGGACTGGCGGCACAAAAAACGCTGGTGGACGGTATTCGTAAAGAGGTGGCAGAGGAAGGGGGAAGCGTACTGCTGCTTTCCGGTGGCGATATTAATACCGGCGTACCGGAGTCCGATCTGCAGGATGCGGAACCTGATTTTCGCGGGATGAACCTGATTGGCTATGATGCGATGGCGGTCGGAAACCACGAGTTTGATAATCCCATGACCGTACTGCGCCAGCAGGAAAAATGGTCCAAATTCCCGTTTCTCTCGGCTAATATCTATCAGAAAAGCACCGGCGAGCGTTTGTTTAAGCCGTGGGCTATCTTTAAGCGCCAGGATTTAAAAATTGCCGTACTCGGTTTGACTACTGACGATACGGCGAAAATAGGCAACCCCGAGTTCTTTACCGATATTGAGTTCCGTAAACCTGCTGATGAAGCCAAACTGGTTATTCAGGAACTGAATATGGGTGAAAAGCCAGACATCATTATCGCAACCACCCATATGGGACATTATGACAACGGCAACCACGGCTCGAACGCCCCTGGCGATGTCGAAATGGCGCGTAGCCTGCCGGCGGGATCGTTGGCGATGATTGTCGGTGGTCACTCGCAGGATCCGGTGTGTATGGCTTCAGAGAACAAGAAGCAGGTTGATTACGTACCGGGTACGCCGTGTGCGCCAGACAAGCAAAATGGGATCTGGATTGTGCAGGCGCACGAGTGGGGGAAATATGTGGGCCGGGCTGACTTTGAGTTCCGTAACGGCGAAATGAAAATGGTTAACTACCAGCTCATCCCCGTCAACCTGAAGAAAAAAGTGACCTGGGACAACGGTAAAAGTGAGCGCGTACTCTACACCCCGGAAATAGCTGAAAATCAGCAAATGCTTTCGCTGCTGACGCCGTTCCAGAATAAAGGTAAAGCGCAGCTCGACGTGAAAATCGGTAGCGTCAATGCGCGCCTCGAAGGCGACCGAAGCAAAGTCCGTTTCGTGCAGACCAACATGGGACATTTACTGCTGGCTGCGCAAATGGCGCGAACCAGCGCTGATTTTGGCGTAATGAGCGGCGGCGGCATCCGTGATTCCATCGAAGGTGGCGATATCACTTATAAGAGCGTGCTGAAAGTACAGCCGTTCGGAAACATCGTGGTGTATGCAGACATGAGTGGGAAAGAAGTGATTGACTATCTGACCGCTGTAGCACAAATGAAGCCGGACTCCGGGGCCTATCCGCAGTTTGCTAATGTCAGCTTTGTGGCGAAAGATGGCAAGCTTAACGATTTGAAAATCAAAGGTGAACCCGTTGACTCAGCCAAGACCTATCGCATGGCGACCCTGAGCTTCAATGCGACCGGCGGCGATGGCTATCCGCGAATTGATAACAAACCAGGCTATGTGAATACCGGGTTTATTGATGCGGAAGTGCTGAAAGAGTACGTGCAGAAGAACTCACCGCTGGATGCCAGTATGTATGAGCCGAAGGGTGAAGTTACCTGGCAGTAACAGGGCGGAGCGCCGGATGGCGGTGCTTGCACCTTATTCGGCCTACAAGTCAGTGTGATTTGTAGGCCTTAAAGCTGCGCGCCATCAGGCAATCATTCTAAAATCGCTTAATCACGGCGTGCGATGTCGGCGAATTTCGCATCCAGAATTTTCGCCAGATCGCCTGCTGCCAGTTCGATATCCAGCCCGCGTTTGCCGCCGGAAACATAAATGGTGTCAAACGTCTGGGCAGGGGCATCAATGAGCGTTGGCAATCTCTTTTTCTGTCCTAATGGGCTAATCCCCCCCACCAGATAACCGGTGGTTCGTTGCGCAACCATTGGATCGGCCATATCAACCTTTTTAGCCCCCAGCGCCTTAGCGACCTTTTTGAGATCCAGTTGACCGGCTACAGGCGTGACCGCAACTGCCAGATGCTTCATATCGCCATTCACGGCAACCAGCAGCGTTTTGTAGACCTGGTCCGCATTCAAACCTAACTTGCGCACCACTTCATCACCAAAGTTCGTCTCGGACGGATCGTGATCGTAGGTATGGATCTGGAAAGAAATTTTGTTTTTTTCGAGTAATTTAACGGCGGGTGTCATAGCAATTTTCCTGGACCAGACAAAATACGACTCAAGCATACGCCTGATGTCTGTCTAAAAAATAGTACCATCTTGCGCAATAGTATTGGCAGGATGATGACTTTGAGCGACAATCGAACTACACCGATGCTTTAAGCATTGGGATCATAATAATGATGAAATTCCTCTTTGACGGGCCAATAGAAATATTGGCCATTTTTTTACCGTAACATCTCCGGCAAATTTCCTTCTCCGTACAGATGCAACGCGCCAACGGCCACGACGTAATGACCAGCAGGCATCGCTCTGAGCCGATCGCGCCAGGCTGTGTTACGTTGATGCATCAATACGTCATACAACGACTGGCTAAAGGTGTTGGGAAGCGTCAGTTCGCTATTGCGTGGTGGTGTTTTAAGCCACCAACCCATCATTTGTTGCAACAATCTGGCATTGGTATGCCAGTGCGTCAGAGTATCGTCCAACAGGGCCAGTCCGTTATCAGGCAACTGACATAACAGCTCGATTTGACTGGATGCGCCTTCCAGCTCGATAACGGGTTTATGCGCTTGTTTTGCCGCTTTCAGCAATTGGTAATCAATCCCGTATTCTGCCCGTAGACCCAACTGCTGTGCCTGTGTCGCCTGTAATACCATGGCGATTTGCCACAACGGCTGAGTAGATAACAGCGATGGGGAAATGCCCAGTTCGTTGGTGACTTTACGCAGGTTTTCTAACTGCTCCGGGCTGATTCGTTCTTCGAGTGCGGCAAATGTAGGAAGGTTAGCAAACGGCGCGTCGTCACCGGAAACATCCGCTTCGACAATCAGCGCATCGGCATGGTTGAGTTTTTTGAGTAATTTGGCAGGCAGAGGTGCCATATCGCGACTGCCCATGTGAATACTGCCAATCAGATGAAAATGGCGGTTGCCGGGCAATGAAATGTCGATGGCAGGCCAGGTATAGTGGTTGCCGCGTAGCGCGGTGAAAAATGTTTTTACCCGGTATAACAGATCCATACGACCTCCCTAAGTAGACTTTCATGCTAGCGCGTGGTCCAGGAAGGTGCAATGCGAGAATCGCCGGATGGCGACGCGAAATCGTCTTATCCGGCCCACAATGTTACCTGCACTTTGTAGGCCGGATAAGCGTGTGCGCCATGCGGCAGAGGGTTACTCTTTCGGTTTGAAGCGCAGCAGTCGGTTAGCGTTGCTCACCACAGTAATGGAGGAGAGTGCCATCGCCGCCCCGGCAACGACCGGATTCAGCAGTGTTCCGGTGAACGGCCACAGGATCCCCGCGGCAACGGGAATACCGATGCTGTTATAAATAAACGCGCCGACCAGGTTCTGCTTCATATTACGCAACGTTGCCCGGGAGATAGACAGTGCATCCGCAACGCCCATCAAGCTATGACGCATCAGCGTAATCGCGGCGGTTTCAATCGCCACATCGCTGCCGCCACCCATGGCAATCCCTACATCGGCCTGAGCCAGCGCAGGTGCATCGTTGATACCGTCACCCACCATGGCAACCTGACGCCCCTGGCTTTGCAGACGTTTAATCGCCTCGGCTTTACCGTCCGGCAGAACACCGGCAATCACCTCATCAATACCGGCTTCTTTGGCAATAGCGTTAGCCGTGGTCGGGTTGTCACCGGTAAGCATCACCAGACGATACCCGTTGCGGTGCAGACGCTGAAGTGCTGCCACGCTGTCGCTACGCAGTGGATCACGCACCGCTAACAGCGCCGCCGCTTTACCATCAATCGCCAACAGGACCGGGGTTGAACCCTGGGATGCCTGAGCAGTGATTTCAGCTTCCATTTCAGTGGTATCTACCTGCTGTTCATTAAGCAGCGCCTGGTTGCCCAGCAGCAGCGTATGACCTTCCGTTTCACCACTGACGCCTAAACCGCGCAGCGTACGGAAACCATTGACCTGTGGCAGCGTAACATCACCGGCTTTGTCCAGTATCGCTCTGGCCAGCGGGTGGCTGGACCCCTGTTCAAGGGCTGCTGCCAGACGAATTGCCAGTGCTTCATCGGTGTTGCCAAACGTTTTGATGGCGACAACCTGCGGTTTACCTTCAGTCAATGTCCCGGTTTTATCAAATACGACGGTATCAAGCGTACTGGCGCGCTGCAGCGCATCGGCATCACGTACCAGAACCCCAAACTCAGCGGCACGACCCACACCGGAAATAATCGACATTGGTGTTGCCAGGCCCAGCGCACAAGGGCAGGCAATAATCAGTACGGTAGTGGCAATCACCAGCGTATAAACAATTTGTGGTGCCGGCCCGAAGAAATACCAGATTGCTGCACTTACCAGCGCAATGACTACGACGACCGGAACGAACACTGAGGAGATACGGTCAGCCAGTTTGCCAATCTCCGGTTTACTGCTTTGCGCCTGGCGCACCATACGAATAATACGTGACAGCGTGGTGTGGCTGCCAACGGCGCTGGCGCGAAACAGCACGCTGCCGTCTTGTACGACCGTACCGGCGTGGACGCTATCACCTTCGCCTTTTTGTTGCGGAATAGGCTCTCCGGTCAGCATGGCTTCATCAAGCCAGGCTTCGCCCTGAGTGATTTCGCCATCTACCGGAACGCGGTCACCGGTGGTCAGGCGCAGTAACATTCCCGCCTGAACGTCTGCCAGCGGCACGTTCTTTTCACCTTCGTCGGTAACAACACGCGCGGTCGGCGGTGTCAGATCGAGTAATTTTTCCAGTGCTTTGGACGAGCGCTGACGAGCCCGCGCTTCCAGCATGTGCCCGAGGTTAATCAGACCGATAATCATCGCACTGGCTTCATAATAGAGGTGTCGTGCTTCCATCGGGAACCATTGCGGCCAGAGGTTGACGCTCATGGAATAAAGCCATGCCACCCCCGTACCCAGCGCCACCAGCGTATCCATGGTCGCGGTGCCGTTCATCAGGCTTTTCCACGCGTTGCGGTAAAAATGACCGCCCGCGAAAACCATCACGGCAAGCGTTGCCAGACCAATCGTCAGCCATAGGCTACGGTTGTCGGCAGTGACCATCATGTTTTCGCCAATCATTCCCCATACCATGACAGGGATACCCAACAGCAGCGCGACGGCCGCCTGCCAGCGAAAACGTTTCATGGTTGCCACGGCGGTTTCTTGCTGACGCTCGCGGCGCTTAACATCATCTTCAATGGCTTCTGCGCCGTAGCCCGCTTTTTCCACCGCTTTCACTAACTGGTCGGCGGACGCACTGCCCATTACCAGCGCAGTACGTTCCGCCAGGTTTACCCGTGCCTGCGTGACACCCGGTACGCTTTGCAGAGCATCTTGTACGCGGATAACACAGCTGGCGCAGCTCATGCCGTTTAACAGCAACTGTTGGCTGTCATCATCAGCCGTAGCTGCCGGAAGCTCGGAAGGGACCGCTGCCAGTGCTTCCGACGGGATTGATGACTCCGTCAGCGGTTTAGCCTTTGGGTGGCTTAACTCCGCGCCGTAACCGGCTTGTTTGATGGTTTCAATCAGCGCTTCAACACTGGCGCTCCCGGTGATGTGCGCTTCAGTCACAGTGACATCCGCTTGCTCAACGTCCGGGCGTTGCTCCAGACTCTCTTTAACGCGTTTTACACAGTGACCACAGGACAAGCCGTCCAGGGTTAGATCGATTGTTTGAGACATAACCAACTCCTTTATTGCAGAATTAACTGACTGTGATAAAGGTTAAACCTTCCATCTAGGGGAAGGTCAAGGGAGTTTTTTGAAAAGGTGCAAAAAGGGCGAAAAGGAAGAAAAACGGGAACATCAGAACAGGACGCTCCCGGTCAATTATTGATTGAGAACAATAAGCGGCGTTCGATGCTCCGGTTCATTCATCACCGTGAGATCGGCGCCGTACAGTACATTTAGTGACGATTGCTGCAGAACATCCTGCGGACGACCGTTATCAACTATCCTGCCGCGTTCCATCAATACAACGCGGTCAGCATAGCGCGCCGCAAGGTTGAGATCGTGCAGGACGCAGCAGACGCTGAACTGTCGTTCACCTACCAGACGACGCAGCAGACGAAAAAGATGCTGTTGGTGGTGAATATCCAGGGCGGAGGTGGGTTCATCGAGAAACAACCATTTTGGCCTGGGTTCGGGCTCCCAAAGTTGAACCAGCAGACGCGCCAGCTGTACCCGCTGTTGTTCTCCTCCCGACAGGTGCCGGTAATCGCGCGCGGCCAGCGCCTGGCAGTCACACAACGTCATGATGTGCTCCGTTTCATCGCCCGTGTTGCGCGTACGATACGGATGCCTGCCCATGCGGATGACCTCCTGCACGCTAAACGGGAAGGCCATATGACTGTTCTGGCGCATCACGGCACGGGTTTTTGCCAGCTCGGTGATTGACCACTCGTTCAGCGGCTTGCCAAACAAGCTACAACGCCCGCTGTGGGGCTGCAGATAGCCCGTAAGCTGGCGAAGCAGCGTCGATTTTCCGGCCCCATTCGGGCCAAGAATCGCGATGATTTCTCCATCAGGTAGCGTCAGGGAAACGTCATCGGTCAGTCGTCTGCCCTGAATTTGGTAGACCAGATTTTCAGCGACGATCATGACATCCTCCGGCTACGCAGTATTAACCACAGGAAATACGGTCCACCGATCAGGCTGGTTAACAGGCCAACGGGCATTTCGGCAGGCTGAACAAGTGTGCGGGCCAGCGTGTCGGCAATCAGCAGTAAACAGGCACCGGCCAACGTAGAGCAAGGAATCAACCAGCGATGATCGGCGCCGGTAGTCATTCTGATCAGATGCGGGATCACAAGGCCAATAAAGCCAATCACGCCGCTGACGGAAACGGAAGCGCCAACCAGGAGCGAGCTGAGCAACAGTAATTGCTGGCGCTTACGTTTGACGTTTACGCCGAGGTAATGCGCCTCTTCATCACCCAACTGCAGCAAATTAAGCGTTCCCGCCATACAGACGGTGACAGCAATGGCTGGAAGAACAAACGTGCTGGCAACCAGCAGCGTTGGCCACTGGGCCTGGCCGAGATTCCCCATCATCCACAGCGTAAGTTGGCGTAGCTGCTGTTCGTCGCCCACATAGCTCAGCACGCCAATAGCTGAACCGCACAGAGCATTGATGGCGATACCTGCTAACAGCAGTTGCATCATTCCACCGTGGTTATGACGCTGGCTTATCAGGAAAATAATCGTGCAGACCACCATGCTGCCCGCGACGGCAAAAATCATCTGCTCATACAGCACCAGCACCACGGGGAATGAAAATGGGATAACTATCGCGATGCCAACCATCAGCGCGGAGCCGCTGCTGACGCCAAGCAGGCCGGGATCGGCCATCGGATTGCGAAAAAGTCCCTGCATAATGACCCCTGCCGTAGCCAGCGCAGCACCGACCAAAACGGCCAGCAGCACGCGGGGCAGGCGAATGTTCAACCAGATATCTCGGTATTCGTCGTTGAACAGGGCGCTGAAGCTAATGTTCAACGCCCCCTGGCTGGCACCGAACAGCATCAGAGCGACCAGCAAGAGAGAAAGGCCCGTCAGAATGCTGACGGAAGAAAGCGAGTCCTTAAGCACGCAACGCTCCATAACGTCTTTGCGGCGCGAAGTTTCCGCGCCGCGAGGGGTTTACGCGGGTTTCAGTCCCGGCTCAACCAAACTGTAAATCTGGTTATTGAGTGCCGGCGCCGTGGCCAGTTCGTGAATGTGCCAGGCAACATCTGCGCGCATCACAAAGCCATGACACTCCTCGGCCTGTATGCGTTGCGCCAGGCCTGTGGCTTCACCATTCAGCAAACCGCCGGGGCGGAGAATGGCGTAGTCCAGTAGACTGGTTTGTAGCCAGCTTTCAGCCAATGATTTTTCCCGTACGGCCTGGCCAAATGCGGCCCTGGCGCGTGGGGACAAAAAGGGCCAACTGTCGCCACAGCCCAGAGAGGTAACCAGAATCATGCGTTTGATCTCAGCTTTTTCTGCTTCATCAATGACGGTTCTGTGCGCCAGATAATCCTGGGCACCGCCCATGGAGGAGATCACCGTGGCATGCTGACCCGCTGCGCGACAGGCGCAGGCGGTGACCTGGCTGTCGCAGGCGTCGCCAATAAAGACCTGCACACCTTTTTCCTGCAGCCCGGCAGCAACCTGGGGATTGCGAACGACAGCAATCACCGGACGATGCTCCGCCAGTGCGAGCTCCAGCGTTTTCGCGCCGACGCCGCTTCCACCTGCACCAAAAATAAGCCATGGAGCCATCAGGCATGTTCCTTTAAAGATGAAGACAACGCGTGAAAGGCGCTGACCTGTTCGGCCAGTAGCTGTCGATGCTCATCGCGACCGAGGAAAATTTTGAACATAGCGCTACCCGCCTGGTTGAAGAAGAGAATGGACGCGGTGTCCATTCCCATAAATTTGCGTTCAATCAGAGCAATATGCGTGCAGTTTTCTGCCTTGATATGACCGGTCATGCCTTTTTTGCCGCGCAGGTTGAAGTAACCGTGGCGGTGGAATCCGGAAGGTAATTCACCGGTGAATTCCAGAATGACATCAGCAGTATGGACCAGGGTGGTGACTTTGCCCCATTCGCAGACGGTTTCCCAGACGGTATCAAATTGACTGCCGGAAACCAGCGTTGGGGAAGGGAGGTTTTTCACCACCTCCAGCAATGTAGTGTTGTACTGGGCTGCGATAGCTTCCAGCGTACCGTCCGGCTCAGTTTTCAAAAAATCCTGTAAAGAGACATGGCTCATTATTCACTCCTTTTATGGTTGCTCTACCGCAATGCGCGGCGCGTTAAGTGCCTGAATCAGTTCATCAAGAGACTGCAAAATATTGCTCGCCCAAAAACGCCCTTCATTGGTCAGGCGTACACAGGTGCTGGCATCTCGCGTCAGTCCTGCGTGATGCCATTGGGTCAGTAGCGGGGCCAGTTTTTGTGCATGAGGCGTCAGTTCATCCAACGGGACGCGGGCCGTCTCAATACCGGCCTGGAGAGTGTGTCGCCACTGGAAACCACGCTCGGCTGTGCGCATTATCATCATTAGCGGTTTTTTTCCGGCGGCGATAGATTCATGCCATGTATTCAGGTTGCGCTCGACCATCCAGGAATAGCCATTGACTGACCCTCCTGCGCCAGAGCCGAATGCCAGACAGTCTGCACCCTGTTTAATCAGCAGGTTGTACAGATTGCGTTCCCGTGTGGTACGCGCCCAGTGGCTGTTGCTGATGCAGCGCCAGCCCGCGCTGTCCATGAAATCGCAGCCCTGAAGATAGAGATCGCGGCGTTCGGCGGGAGAGGGAACGGTTGTGCGCCCGGTTTCAACTGCTTTGCCAAGCGGTGTATTAGGGATCAGATTCAGCGCATAAAGATCTACGCCGTCGAGGCCAATGTCGCGGGCAATCGCCAGATCCTCGCCCCACAGTTTTGCGTCTTGTCCTGGCAGACCAAATAGCAGATCGCACACCACGGCGGCACGATCCCGTTTTACCAGTCCCTGCATAAAGGCCGTTGCGGTCGGGCCGTCCGAAGTACGCGCCATTTTCTTGCGGATCCGGCTGTTAAAAGACTGAATACCGATCGAAAATCGATTGGCGCCAGCGTCAAGGCAGGCATCGATTCGCGCATCGTCAAAATTGAGCACTCGCCCCTCAATGGTGATTTCGCAGTCCGGCGCCAGCGGTAGCTTGTCACGCAGCGCGGTGATGATTCTGGCCAGGTCCTGTGCAGACAACGCAGAAGGCGTACCGCCGCCAAAATAGACGGCGTGAATGGGGGCTGACTGGTGTAATGCGCTATCAGCTTCCATCTCTATTTCGCGCAACAGCGCGTTGGTGTAGCGGGCGCAGTTGTCTTCTTCAAACCGGTTTTGATAAAAACCGCAGAAAGTACAATGTGTTGCACAAAAAGGGATATGCAAGTACACCAGCCGTTTACGTGGCGGGGTTGGCTGGCTGATGACCTCCTGCCAGGTTTGTGACAAAAGCTCTTTGGCAACCGGGATCGCCCCACGCCAGGGCATCGTGGCGCGGCGATCCTTAAATGGCTGACTTCCCTCGAGCGCAAAATGCGCGGTGAGATCCAGCGAGTGTTCAGTTTTCATTCTTCTTAATAAATCCAGTTAGTGAGGCCAGAATTGCTGGTGCAGGGCTTCAACCGCATCGGTGACGCGAGGTCCCATCCCCAGAATCAGCGCCTGGTCTACTGCCACAATGCGCTGATTTTTCCAGGCCGCAGTGTGGGTAATACCGGCAATCGCGCTCAGGCGAGCCAGACCGCCATCGACCATTTGCGACGTCACCACGATCACCTCCGGGTTGGCGGCGATCAGTGACTCCGCGCTGTAGCTTTTATACTGCGCATGGGTGGCGACATTTTGTGCGCCTGCGAGGGTCATAATGGCATCGGCAACGCTGCCTTTTCCGGCGATCTGAGGTGCGCTGCCGCCAGCAGAGAGAATGAACATCGCTTTGACCGGCGCATTTTTCGCCGCCACGCTGTGCTTAATACGCTCCAGACGTTGCTGCAGGCGATTGACTAACGCCTCACCTTGGTCAGGAATGTGCAGTGTTGTAGCCAGTTCTCGAATGTTGGCGTACATCTGTTCTACGGTGGCCGGTACGCGCGGCAACGTCACGACGTTAACCTTTTGCGCCCGCAACTGATCCAACACGATTTGGGGTCCTGCATCCTGCCAGGTGATAAAGCTGTCCGGATGGAGCGACAAAATGCCCTCGCTGTTTAACTGCTTCCAGTAGCCGATATGCGGGAGTGCGGCAGTTTCGGGCGGATATGAGGTGGTTTCATCAACGCCGACCACCCGGTTGCCGACGCCCATGGCGTATACCAGTTCGCTAAGCGAGCCGCCCGCCACCACCAGGCGGTCGGCGGACTGGGCACTGAAAACGCAGGCGAGGCTCAGTAAGCCAATCATGAGTTTTTTCATCGTCAGAAATTCCACGCAAAGCCAACGGCGGCATTGAAACCAGCATCTGGAATAGATTCATGTGCGGTTCTGTAACGCTTATCGGTTAGGTTGTTGAGCGCGAGGTTGACCTGATACTGGTCCTGCGGACCGAACTCGGTGTTGAATGCGAGGTTAAGTGTGGCCCAGCCAGGGTAGTTGATTTCCGTGGTGCCGGTATTATCTTTAGCGCTGGACGCCGCGCGGATAAAGGCATCAGACGTCACGTTAGCGACATTCATCAACCAGGTATGTTTCAGGCCGACGCGCCCGGTCAGCATGGGCTCGCCGGTATCCCAGGTTTTTAGGGTATTGCCTTCGTACTGACGGCGAATGAGATTACCGCTCAGGTAAGGTGAAACCGCCCAGCCGTTGTATTCTGCGGTGAGTTCCATGCCCCAGGTTTTGGCCCGATCGATGTTTTCGTAGTAGTAATAGCCACCCCGTGAAGAGGTGGTATTACCGCTGCAAACGGGTTGGCCTGAACAGGCCAGGCTGGCGATATAGTCTTTGGCTTCGGAGTAATAAATGGCGCCGTCAATCAGCCACATATTCCCTTTATACCGTGCGCCCAGCTCATAGTTATTCGAGTGTTCCGCCTTCAGGTTTGGGTTGCCGTAGGTCACGCTTCCGCCTGCGGACGTCTGCATAAACAGCTGAGTCAGCGTGGGGAAAACATAGCCTTGGGCATACGCTGCCCGGAGTTCAAGATCTTTAAAACCGGAATAGCGCAGGCTGGTTGAGGTCACTAGTTCATCATCGTGTACTGAATTTCCTCCGGTGGATTGCCAGGTACTGCCGCTGCTTTGCAGGGTTTGCGTATCGTTGCGATTGAGTTTCGAAGACAGCCAGTACTGGCGTGCGCCTATGGTCCAGGTCCAGTCATCGGCAAAGCGCCAGTCGTTTTGCGCGAATAATGAGGTATTGCTTTGCTCCGCTTCGTTGTATGACAGGGTGCGGGTTTGCGTATCGAAGAAGCCGGTAGCCGCGGTCTGGCGTGTACTGCCGTCCGTGTCCTGTTTGATTTTGTCATGCTGATATTGAGTGCCAATCACCAGCTCGTTGTTCGCGGGAAGGGAGAAATTGCCCTGCAGCGTTACCCCCTGGGTATACTGTTTGTCGTTGGTATTGGTTTGATTGTTTATCGTCAGCGCTTTAATCGCCGGGCTGGGAATTACCTGAGTCGTTTTGACCCGGTTTTCAAATTTGCGCTCTATTGTCTGGCTGTATGCGTCAACATGGATTTTCTTCAGGTAATCCCCGTCAGCCGCATAGTCGTAGAAAAGACCGATTTTCTCGCGTTCCAGCTTAGGTATTTTGACGCTAAAGTCGTCGAACTGGCCCTCTGGATCGTCAAACCAGGTTTGAGTAGACAGTTTGTAACGATCGAGCGAGAGTCCGATTTTATGGCGATCGAAGTTGTAGTCCAGCCACACGCCCTGGCCGTTATTACGGAAGTTGGTGTCAGGCAATCTTCCGTCAGGCGTATCGCGGTCCCCCTGGTCGGAGTAGCTGCCATTGATGCGGTAGTCAAAGTTTCCGATGCTGCCCCAGGCTGCCGCTGATTCTTCCCATCCTGCCGTTGCGGAGTTATAAACGGCCTTAACGCTGCCGCCGAGAGGCTTATCGCCGCCTTTTTTCGTAATAAAATTCACGACGCCGCCAATCGCCTGCGAACCGTAGAGGACAGAGTAGGGGCCTTTGACCACTTCAATACGCTCCAGCGCGGATTCGTCAATCAGCAAACCGGCCCCGTAGTTTTGCCCGGCACGTTGGTAGCTGACGACCTGGCCGTCGATCAAAATCAGCACCCGCGAAGAGGCTTCGCCACGGATACGAATTTGTTTCCGGCCAGCGAGGGCGTTATCGGTGACTTCGACGCCGGGAATATCTTGTAAATCATCAGCAATAGAAACGCTGGTGGAGTTTTGCAGCGTCTGGCGATCGATAACCTGAATAGTTGCCGGGCTATCCCAGAGACTACTTTCAGAGCGGTTAGCCGTGACGATCACCGTATCATCATCGGGCGTTGAAGCGTGTGTTGTAGAGGTAGCTGCAGAAGCAGCGCCGGACATGCATAATGTCAGGGCTGAAAGAATAAATGGCCTTTGGTTAATCCGTGGCAACATAAGAGAACCTTTATTGAATGTAAATGATCATCATTATCATTCGCATTTGTATATAAAAATGTTTCCCTTTGTTCAATATGAAAGATGCATAACCAATATATCTTTTGATTTGAGTCAATTTTGTACGGTCAATAAATACTGAAATGTGATCTGTATCGGATATAACAATGTGAATAGAAAGGATTTATTCATCTCTTTGTTGATTTAAAATGTGCAGATTTCTCGGGTAAATGATTACGGCAATCTGGGCTATAATGTGGCTCAGCACCAACAAGCACCGCGGGGGAAATGTGAATATTAGCGATGTTGCGAAAAAAACCGGTTTAACCAGCAAAGCCATTCGCTTTTATGAAGAGAAAGGACTGGTGACGCCGCCGCTGCGTAGTGACAATGGCTATCGCACTTACAACCAACAGCATCTGAATGAACTGACGTTGCTGCGTCAGGCGCGGCAGGTTGGGTTTAACCTGGAAGAGTGCGGCGAGCTGGTAAACCTGTTTAACGATCCGGCGCGTCACAGCGCGGATGTGAAAAAGCGCACGTTAGAAAAAGTGGCGGACATTGAGCGGCATATCAGAGAATTGCAGGCCATGCGCTTGCATTTACTGGCGCTGGCGGACAGTTGCCCGGGTGATGACAGCGCTGAATGTCCGATTATGGATAATCTCTCCGGCTGCTGCCATCACAAAGCGAAGGCTTAACGGCGAGAAGGATTAAGCATAAACACCACCGTGCCGCGGTACCACGGAGATTTCTCAAGCTGCGCTTCAGCCAGTGGATCCCGGTTACCGTTTTGCACCAGTCCCAGCTTAAATGGAATGCGCAGGCGGCTGAGCGCGGGCAAATACGCCTGATAATTCGTCACCGTGCGACGCCCCTGATAGCTTTGCACCACCAGTTCATCGACCGCCAACGCGTTCAGCGTAGCGACGTCGCCCGTTTTTGCCCAATCCAGTAGTCCGGTTACGCCTAGCGCAAACTCAGCCGGGAGCTGTTGGCGCAGTTGCTGCAGAAAGCGGGCGTAGTCGGTCAGTTGATGGGTCGCTGCGTCAAAATCAACCTGCAGGCCGATGACGTGATTCCCGGCGGTCTGCCAGCGCTGCATCAACCGTATGATACGCGCCGGGATCTCTTCCGGTACGTCGAGGGTTGTAAAGCGTACGGTCAGCCAGATTGAGGGAAAAGACAGATGACTGACCGGCAGTCCGAGGCGCTGGAACACCACGTTACCGGAACGAACCAGTACCTCGCCCTGGTGCAGATAAACCGTTTGCGCGTCTTTCAGCTCGTCACTGGCCTTCACCCCAGACCACAGCCAGAAGGCCGAATGTTCACGGGCGGCGACGATATCCGCCGCCTGTGCCTGACCTATCAGCAGTGCGGTTACCAGTAATATTTGAGTTTTTGCGCCCACGGGCTTCCCGGATACTGCGTTTTCAGTTGGGTGAACCAGCCCTTACGCTGCAGTTTATCCACGTCTTCACCGCCGCATTCGTTAGCGCCTGATGGCGCATAGCACATGATGGCGCGATACAGCGCGAAGCTCTTATCTTCGACTTCCGCGGTGGGTGAGGTGATTACCTGCTGGTAGTAGCTCTGTCTGTCGAACTGGCCGAACGGTTTCTTGCGCGAGATAGCTGATTCAAGCACATCGTTGCCAGCGCTGTTTTTCCACAGATCAACATGTGTTTGCGTGGTGCGGAAGAATTCGCCAAGGCAGTTCAGCGCGTGAGCATCATCCGCTTTTTTGCTCAATACCGTTACCGTTTCATTGAGGCTGCGGCACGTATAGCCCGCCTGCGCCGTGTCGCCATTCCAGTCGAATATGCTCAGGTTAACGTCAGCAAACGCTTCGCCAATGACCGGAGGCGTAATCGCGCTGGCCAGTTTTCTGTCATTCAGCCAATCGCCAAAACGATTCTCTGTAAGATCTCGCACCAGCAGCGTATGCAACGCAATGGTACGCTCTTCGTTATTCGGGCCATGAACGGCCTGCTGGCGCAGCAGTTCTGGTGTGGCCTGTGTTTTCAGTACCTGCGAACGAAAGCGCAGGTTGGTCACCGCGCTATTCGGTGCGAAAACCGCAGCCACGTCGCCGCTATATACCAGCGTGGCGGCAAGCTTAGCCTGCACATATTGCTGCTGTTCGTTATCCTGGCTGAGTTTTAACAACTGCTGCCAGAAATCGCGCGCCTCGGCCCATTTCTTCTGGCCCATCAACGCTTCGCCGTACAGCACCTGTTCGCTGAAGGCGAGGGTATCGTGAGCGGCAAGTTTCTGCGCTGGCGTAACTGCCTGAATAATTGCCGCGTAGTTGCCCGTTGCCAGCCACAGATTGAGTTGCAGATCGCGCCATAGCGGCAGTTTTTGGCTCTGTTCAAACACCGGTTTGCTGGCGTCGAGCTGTGCCTGCGTCAGCGTGGGTTTGTTATTGTTATCCAGGCGCAGCGCGCGTAGCAGTTCGATATAGCTGACTCGCGGCGCGTTGGGGAAGGCTTCAACGACGGACTGGTCGTAGAACGCCATGCCATAGACATTATCGTATTCGATGACATTTTCGCGCAGTTGCTGTGCGTCAACCGACTGCTGAAGCGTCTGTTCATACAACCCGGCTAACTGCGGCCACGCCTGTAAATACCAGTTGATGCGACGCAACATACCGCGTGAAGAGTCAGCGTAGAGTCCTTGAGGAAAACGCTGCAAATAGGCCTGCGCCAGCGTCTGAGCCTGAGTAGCGTCCTCGCGGTTAATTTTCGCAATATCAAAATCGCCGTACTCGCCCACGCTGTTCTGACTGCTCTTGTTCAACGCCGTGCGCATCAGCATGTATTGCGCGGTCTCTGCCAGCCACGGACGATCGCTTTTGGCAAGCTGAGCGAAATCCCGTTCGGCACTGGCATAATCACCGGCATAGAAACTGGCGGCTGCTGCCAGATAGCTTTTATAGGGCAGAGCAGGAGAATCTGCCGGGAAGGTAGCAAGAGAAGACTCAATTTGCTCGCGGGTTGCTCCGGAAAGCAGTCCTGTACGCGCCTGGGCTAAGGCCTGACGCTGTTCCGCCGTTAACGTGGAATCGGCCAACAGCGCGGCAAAAAACGCGCTGACGCTCTCGGTGTTATTCGAAACATGGCGGTTCTCAAGCTCAGCGTCGTTGATGTTTATTTCGTCGGCGCTAATGTTCAGCTCGGCCATCTGTTGGGAGAGAGGGCTGTCTGCGGCGGATGCCGGAGCAGCGGCTGGCTGCGGGGCAGCCTCATCCCACTGCAGGTGATAGGCAAAATAGAAATCACGGGAGCGGGTGATGTCTGCGGGCATTGATTGCACCGGCAGAGCAAATGATTTTTCCTGGCTCAGCAGCCGCAGCAGGTTGTCACGGCTGTCGTTTTCAGGGTTAAAGGTCGGCGTTCCCTTTAGTAGACAGCTGTCGTCGCTCCATTTGCAGTCTTCCATATCGAACGAAGCGAATGCCTGCGGGGCGGCGGTCAGCAATATGCAAAGGGCAAAGGCAAGGGGTGTCTTCCTGACCATAGTCTTATTTCCTGTCTCTTTAGTGTGATACCGCTTTTATAATCAGGGTGATTCCCTCAACGGCAATGACTTCAACCTGCGTTCCGGCGCTCAAATCGTCACGGGCGCTAACGGGCCAGGAGCTGTCGCCGACGCGCATATGTCCGCGACCATTGACCAGGGTGGTTTCCAGAATAAATCGACGGCCAACCAGCTGTTGTCCGCGCTGGTTAAGATGGCTGTCGGCTGGCTTTTGCTCCTGAACGCGCCTTGCCAGCCACTTCCACCACAGCCAGGCCGCCAGCAGAGTGAGGACAGCGAACATTGCCCCCTGCCACGCCCAGTCTAGCGGAACGAGCCAGACGACAAGACCGGTAATCACCGCAGCCACGCCGCTCCACAGCAGATAGCCGTTGCCGCCCAGCATCTCGGCGGCGAGTAGCAAACCGCCGAGGCTGAGCCAGAAGATGTGCGGGTGCACCAGAATCATCGCTATCATGATTTTTTCCGCTCGCTGGCGCTGTCCTTAACCAGTTCGGCGATCCCGGCAATGGAGCCCATCAGGCTACTGGCATCCAGCGGCATCATCACCACTTTGCTGTTATTCGACGAACCGATATGCTGCAGCGCTTCGGTGTATTTCTGCGCCACGAAGTAGTTCACGGCCTGAATATCCCCGGCGGCAATGGCCTCAGACACCATCTGCGTGGCGCGGGCTTCTGCTTCTGCGGAACGTTCACGCGCTTCAGCCTGTAAAAATGCGGACTGACGTTCACCTTCCGCAATGAGGATTTTCGATTGCTTCTCACCTTCGGCCTTAACGATTTCTGCCTGACGGATCCCTTCGGCTTCAAGAATGTAGGCGCGCTTGGTACGTTCGGCTTTCATTTGCGCGTTCATGGCGTCGATAAGTTCTGCAGGAGGACGCACGTCGCGGATCTCAATACGGGTGATTTTTATTCCCCAGGGATTGGTGGCCTCATCAACGATATGCAGCAGGCGCGTGTTGATGTTGTCGCGCTGGGAGAGCATTTCATCGAGTTCCATCGAGCCGAGAACAGTACGAATGTTGGTCATGGTCAGGTTGATGATCGCCAGTTCCAGGTTGCTGACTTCATACGCGGCTTTCGGCGCGTCGATCACCTGAATAAAGCACACAGCATCAATCGAGACGTTGGCGTTATCTTTGGAGATGACTTCCTGAGAGGGGATATCAAGCACCTGTTCCATCATATTGATCTTACGACCAATGCGGTCCATGAACGGTACAACAAGGCTTAAACCCGGTTGCAGGGTTTTGGTGTAACGGCCAAAACGCTCTACCGTCCACTGATATCCCTGCGGGACGATTTTGACGCCTGCGCCGACGATCACCAGCGCGACAAAAATAAGAATAGGAATAAAAATGAGCATTGATGAAACCTCCTGTTGTGCTGTCCTTTACTGCCTCATTAGTCAAATTATACCCGATTTATCAAGGTGGGCTCCCCTATAATAAATTACAGGGATAGACTATCTGCACGAAAGATGTAAAAAGGGATTGGTAATGGAAGAAAGCAGCATTCTGCTTCAGTTAAAAAATGTCGCATGGCAGGCAGGGGCGACGCAGGTTCTTAATAACATCTGTTTTGATCTCCGCGCCGGAGAATTTAAGCTGATTACCGGCCAGTCCGGCTGCGGTAAAAGTACGTTACTCAAGATAGTCGCGTCGTTAATTAGCCCGAGTTCTGGTGAAATCCTTTTTGAGGGTAAGGAGATATCAACGCTTAAGCCTGAAGCTTATCGCCAGCAGGTCTCTTATTGCGCGCAAACGCCCGCTTTGTTTGGTGACACCGTTTACGACAATCTCATTTTCCCCTGGCAAATCCGCAACAAAAGTCCGGATCCAGATGTGTTTCTGGCCGATCTGGCCCGCTTTGAGTTACCCGAGACGATCCTCAAAAAAAATATCAATGAGCTATCCGGCGGCGAAAAGCAGCGCGTCTCGTTAATTCGTAATTTGCAGTTTCTGCCGAAAATCCTGCTGCTTGATGAAATCACCAGCGCACTGGATGAGTCCAACAAACGTAACGTGAACGAATTAATTCACCACTATGTTTGCGACAAGAATATTGCCGTGCTGTGGGTGACGCACGATAAAGATGAGATTAATCACGCGGATAATGTCATAACTCTTCAACCGCACGCCGGAGAAATGCAGGAAGTCAGCAATGAACGAGCATAATATTACCAATGAATCCCTGGCGTTAGCGATGATGCTGGTGGTGGTCGCGATACTGATCAGCAACAAAGAAAAGCTGGCGCTGGAAAAAGATATTCTCTGGAGCGTTTGCCGGGCAGTGGTTCAGCTTATTATCGTGGGCTACGTGCTGAAATATATTTTTGGCGTCAACCATAGCATTCTGACCTTATTGATGGTGCTGTTTATCTGCTTTAACGCGGCCTATAACGCGCAAAAACGCAGTAAATATATTGATAAAGCTTTTCTCTCGTCGTTTATTGCCATTACGGCGGGGGCGGGGCTAACGCTTTCGGTGCTGGTTCTGTCAGGCTCTATCGAGTTCACGCCGATGCAGGTCATCCCGATCTCCGGCATGATTGCAGGTAATGCGATGGTGGCGGTAGGGCTGTGTTACAACAATCTGGGGCAGCGGTTTAACAGCGAGCAGCAGCAAATTCAGGAAAAACTCAGCCTCGGCGCAACGCCGAAGGTGGCTTCTGCGCCGCTGATTCGCGACAGCATTCGCGCCTCGCTGATTCCGACTATCGATTCAGCGAAGACCGTGGGGCTGGTGAGTTTACCGGGGATGATGTCGGGATTGATCTTTGCAGGTATTGACCCGGTAAAAGCGATTAAGTATCAGATTATGGTGACGTTTATGCTGCTATCAACCGCCAGCCTGTCGACCATTATTGCCTGCTATTCAACCTATCGGAAGTTCTATAATTCGCGCCACCAATTAGTGGTAACGCATTTGAAGAAGACGTGATGTGATGCCGGAGGGATCGGTATTTGTCGAATTTACAGGCCCGATAAGCGCGCAGGCGCTATCGGGCAAAATCAAATGGATTAGTACAGCAGCGCGTACAGCTGGCGGCGGTACTTCGAGGCCAGCGCATCGCCCGTACCCAGTGCGGCAAGGATCTCCTGGAAGGTCTTACGTGCCTGACCATCGGCAGCCGTAAGATCTTTCTTCAGGTGGCTGAACAGTAATTCCAGTGATTCTTCGTTACGTCCGACCTGGTGTAACTGAATAGCCAACTGCGTTGCCAGCGCCGCATCCTGCGGATTGTTGGCGACCTGCTGCTGCAACTGTTGGATTTCCGGCGTATCAGCTGCCTGTTTCAGCAGTTCAATCTGCGCGATCAGCCCCTGATAGCGGGTGTCCTGATCCTGCAACGGAATGGTTTTCAGTACCGCTTCGGCTTCATCAGAACGGTTCAGGGCGATTTGTGTTTCCGCCAGCAGCAGACCAATTTCGCTGCTCTGGTTGGAGATCTGCCAGGCTTCTTTCAGCAACGGCAGTGCATCCGCGTGATTACCGGCTTCGATGAATTCGATAGCCTGGCGTGCTTTCAGCTCTTCTTCGCTCGGCAGCACTTTCTCCAGCAGCGCGCGAATAACCTCTTCCGGCTGCGGGCCCTGGAATCCATCTACCGGCTGACCGTTCTGGAACAGATAAACCGTAGGGATCGCGCGCAGACCAAACTGGGAGGCGATCATCTGTTCGGCGTCGCAGTCGAGTTTAGCGAGAATAAACTGACCGTTATACTGGGCGGCAAGGCTCTCCAGTACCGGCGTTAATTGCAGACAGTGCTGGCTGCGCTCAGACCAAAAATAGAACAGGACCGGCGTGGTCATCGACTGTTCAAGGGTCTGCTGTAGGTTCGATTCGTTAATGTTAACAATATTCTGTGTGGACATGGAGTTACTCTCTTTTGTCGATTTCTTGTTACATGGGGGCTGACGCGCGAGCTTCAACTCAACCCTGTAAAATTTTGTCCATTATGCGGCCTGGCAACAGGCGTTTAAGCAGCATCACTGCCCAGGTCACCAGCGTAACCGGATAACGTAGCTTTGGTTTATCGCTCTCAAACGCATGACGCACTTTAGCGACAACCGCTTCTGGTCCCAGCGTAAAACGCGCGGCAATGCCGGGATTTTCAACGGGAGCATCGCTCTGGGTCTGGTTGACGTTTTCGGTAAAGCGGGTACGGATGGGGCCGGGTTCAATCAGGCTGACCTTAATCCCGCTGTGGCGCAGTTCCATACGCAGTGCGTCGGACCAGGCTTCCAGTGCATATTTGCTGGCGGCATAGGCGCCGCGTCCCGGCGTTGAGATCAATCCCATCACCGATGAGGTCATCACAATGCGCCCTTCGCCGTGGGGTAACATGGCAGGTAACAGGCGCATGGTAAGCTGATGTGCGCCAAAGAAGTTGGCGGAAAACTGCTGTTCCATCTGTTCACGGCTGATGGTGGGCAGTGGACCATAGACACCGTATCCGGCGTTGTTAAAGATCCCATATAAACGATTATCGGTCAGGGCGATCACTTCATCGGCGGCACGATCCACGCTTTCGGGTGAATCCAGATCCAGCAACACGCCAGTGAATCCCATGCTGTTCATACGCGCGACATCGTCAGGTTTGCGACAGCCTGCCAGAATTTGAAAACCCTGGCGCTTTAGCTCAAGCGCACTTTCCAGGCCGATTCCGCTGGAACATCCTGTTATTAAGACCGATTTTTGCATAACTTTACCTGTCAGGATCTCCGTTGTTTTATGAGTCGTGATTTACTATATCCGTCATACTTCAAGTTGTCTGTGCGTTGGCTACGCTCGCTCCCCCCAGTCACATAGTTATCTATGCTCCTGGGAACTCTCTCACTTGCCGCCTTCATACAACTCGAATTATTTAGGATAGAAAAGGTGTGAGATGTTGCGCCATCCAGTCGGCGATAAACGGCTGGGCATCACGGTTAGGATGAATACCATCATCCTGCATCCACTGGGGTTTCAGATAAACCTCTTCCATGAAAAATGGCAGCAGAGGAACATCAAACTCTTTGGCGAGCTTTGGATAAATCGCGCTAAAGGTTTCATTATAACGGCGACCGTAGTTTGCCGGCAGACGAATTTGCATCAGCAGTGGTTCGGCATTTGCCGCTTTCACGTCCTGCAAAATTGTTCGCAGGGTTTGTTCGGTTTGCGCAGGCGCAAAGCCGCGCAGGCCGTCGTTGCCGCCAAGTTCGACCAGCACCCAGCGCGGCTGGTGCTGCTTGAGCAATGCAGGCAGACGGGCCAGACCTTGCTGCGAGGTGTCGCCGCTAATACTGGCATTCACCACCGGCGTTTTGGTTTGCCATTTATCATTAAGTAGCGCAGGCCACGCGGCGCTGGCGGACATACGGTATCCGGCGCTCAGGCTGTCACCCAGAATTAATAACGTGTCCGCAGCGGCGGCGCGGAAAGTTAACAGGACCAGGAACAGGAAAGGCCAATGCCAGCGGAAAACATTGTTGAAGTTCATCATCTTAAGAAATCCGTCGGTCAGGGTGATCATGAGCTATCCATCCTTACCGGAGTTGAACTGGTTGTCAAACGCGCCGAGACCATTGCGTTGATTGGCGAGTCGGGATCGGGGAAATCCACGCTGCTGGCGATCCTTGCCGGGCTGGACGATGGCACCAGCGGTGAAGTCAGCCTGGTGGGGCAGGCGCTGCACACCATGGACGAAGAAGCCCGGGCGCAGCTGCGGGCGTGGCACGTGGGTTTTGTCTTCCAGTCATTCATGTTAATTCCGACCCTCAACGCGCTGGAAAACGTCGAATTGCCCGCGCTGTTGCGCGGCGAAAACAGCGGAAAAAGTCGTGACGGGGCAAAAACGCTGCTGGAGCAACTGGGGTTGGGAAAACGTCTTGATCATCTTCCGGCCCAGCTTTCCGGCGGGGAGCAGCAGCGCGTGGCGTTGGCGCGGGCCTTTAACGGTCGCCCTGACGTGCTGTTTGCCGATGAACCAACGGGCAATCTGGACCGTCAGACCGGAGACAAAATCGCCGACCTGCTGTTTTCTCTGAACCGGGAACACGGTACCACCCTGATTCTGGTGACCCATGACCCGCAGCTGGCGGCGCGTTGCGATCGGCGTTTACGCCTGGTGAACGGACAGTTGCAGGAGGAGGCATGATTGCACGCTGGTTCTGGCGCGAATGGCGCTCGCCTTCATTACTGATTGTCTGGCTGGCGCTGAGCCTGGCGGTAGCTTGTGTGCTGGCGCTGGGCAATATCAGCGATCGTATGGAAAAAGGGCTGAGCCAGCAAAGCCGTGAGTTTATGGCGGGCGATCGGTCGCTACAAAGTTCGCGTACCGTGCCGAAAGCGTGGATTGACGAGGCGCGACAGCGTGGTCTGAAGGTGGGAGAACAGCTGACCTTTGCTACCATGACTTTTGCCCGCGATACGCCGCAACTGGCGAACGTTAAAGCGGTGGATGATGTGTATCCGATGTACGGCACGCTGCAAACTAACCCGCCGGGACTGAAACCGCAGCCGGGCTCGGTGCTGCTGGCCCCACGTCTGATGGCGCTACTCAACTTAAAAGTCGGTGATTCCATCGACGTTGGCGATGCCACGCTGCGTATTGCCGGGGAGGTGGTGCAGGAGCCGGACTCTGGTTTTAATCCGTTCCAGATAGCACCGCGTCTGATGATGAACATGGCGGATGTCGAAAAAACGGCGGCGGTCCAGCCGGGAAGTCGCGTGACCTGGCGCTATAAATTTGGCGGGACGCCGTCGCAACTGGAAGCCTATGAAAAGTGGCTGCTGCCACAGTTAAAGCCTGAACAGCGCTGGTATGGGCTGGAGCAGGATCAAGGGGCGCTGGGGAAATCACTTGAGCGTTCGCAACAGTTCTTGCTGCTTTCGGCGCTGTTAACGCTGTTGCTGGCAGTCGCCGCGGTTGCCGTGGCGATGAGCCATTATTGCCGCAGCCGTTACGATCTGGTGGCTATTCTGAAAACCCTCGGCGCGGGCAGAGCGCAGTTGCGCAGGCTGATTGTTGGTCAATGGTTGATGGTGCTGGCGCTGTCTGGCGTGACCGGCGGACTATTCGGGCTGTTATTTGAGCGCGTGCTGGTGCTGCTGCTCAAGCCGGTTCTGCCCGGAGAACTACCGCCTGCCAGCCCCTGGCCGTGGCTATGGGCACTAGGCACCATGACGGTGATTTCGCTATTGGTGGGGTTACGCCCTTACCGCCTGCTGCTGGCAACGCAGCCGCTGCGGGTGCTACGCCGTGACGTGGTGGCAAACGTCTGGCCCCTGAAGTTTTATTTGCCGGTGGTCGTGATAGTCGTGATTGCACTGCTTGCTGGACTGATGGGCGGAAGTCCACTGCTGTGGGCGGTAATGGCTGGTGCGGTGGTACTGGCGCTGTTGTGCGGGGTGCTCGGCTGGATGCTGCTCAACGTGCTGCGTGGTCTGACGCTCTCCTCACTGCCGCTGCGTTTGGCGGTCAGTCGACTGTTACGCCAGCCGTGGTCAACGCTCAGCCAGCTATCGGCATTTTCGCTTTCCTTTATGCTGCTGGCGTTGTTACTGGTGCTGCGCGGCGATCTGCTCGACCGCTGGCAGCAGCAAATGCCGCCGGAAAGTCCGAACTATTTTCTGATCAACATTGCCACCGAGCAGTTGGTTCCGCTGAAGGCTTTCCTGTCCGAGCATCAGGTGATCCCGGAATCGTTCTATCCGATTGTGCGGGCGCGTCTGACGGCGATCAATGAGAAGCCGACCGAAGGCAATCAGGATGAGGCGCTGAACCGCGAGCTTAATCTTACCTGGCAGGATACCCGACCGGATCATAACCCGATAACCGCCGGAAGCTGGCCGCCAAAAGCGGGCGAAGTGTCGATGGAAGAGGGGTTAGCGAAACGGCTGAACGTCAAACTCGGCGATCGAGTGACCTTTATGGGCGACACCCAGGATTTCAGCGCCACGGTCAGCAGTCTGCGCAAAGTGGACTGGGAAAGCCTGCGGCCCAACTTCTTCTTTATCTTCCCCTCCGGCGCGCTGGATGCTCAGCCGCAAAGCTGGTTAACCAGCTTTCGCTGGGAGAACGGCAACGGCATGCTAACGCAGCTTAACCGCGAATTCCCGACCATCAGCCTGCTGGATATTGGCGCCATCCTCAAACAGGTGAGCCAGGTGCTGGATCAGGTGAGCCGTGCACTGGAGGTGATGGTGGTACTGGTCACCGCCTGTGGCATGCTGCTGCTATTGGCGCAGGTCCAGGTCGGGATGCGTCAGCGTCATCAGGAGTTGGTGGTCTGGCGCACGCTGGGCGCGGGTAAGAAGCTGCTGCGTACCACGCTGTGGTGCGAGTTCGCCATGCTCGGGATGGTTGCCGGACTGGTGGCAGCCATCGGCGCAGAAACGGCGCTGGCGGTACTGCAAACCAGAGTGTTTGATTTCCCGTGGGAACCAGACTGGCGACTGTGGGTAGTATTACCATTTAGTGGAGCACTGCTGCTCTCTTTATGCGGCGGATGGCTCGGTTCACGTCTGCTAAAAGGTAAAGCGCTATTCCGTCAGTTCAGTAGTTAATTCATATTCGTGATGATTACGCACCGGTTTTTAAATCGGTGCGTCTTTTTTTCTATGTAGCACAAAATGATAACTCCTTGATATTTAACAGCACAGAACAATAAAAACCCAACAACACGAGAGTATTAATAAACGTTAATATTTGTGTGCTGAATAATTGGCAGGCTATCTATCAAGGTATAAATAATGACTATAAAAAAAACAGCGCTGGCGGTATCGATCGGCGCAGCAGTGGCATTAACGACTTTCGCTTCACAGGCGGAAATCACGGTCCTGAAACAAGATCCGCAGGCGGGCAACCCGCTGAGCCGTCTTAACTTCACCGTCGGCGGCAGTATTCGTCCGCAGTTCCAGAATATGGCCGGTGACGATGGTAAGAATGGCTACAAACGTAATGGCTTCGATGGCGGTACACGTTTCCGCTTCGCCGCTGACTACTATCTGTTTGATGATATCAGTTGGGTGAGCTACTACGAGCTGGGCGTTAACTTCCCGGCGATGTTCAACTGGGATAACCACTACGCTGACGGTGCCAACGATACCACGCGTCGTATGTTGTACACCGGTCTGAAGAGTGCAACCTGGGGTACGCTGACCTTCGGTCAACAGAACAGCATTTACTATGATGTAGTCGGTGCGAAAACGGATATCTGGGACTATGACATGATCGGTCAGGCGCCAGGTAACGGTATTAATGGCGACTATGATGGTTCCTATCGTACGCGCAAATCTCTGAAGTATAAGAATACCGTTGGTGATGTGGATCTCTACGCCTCTTATCTGTTCAGTGATGATTACAACCCGAACAACGGTCTGCGCTACAAGCGTAAAGGCGGCGGCTCGCTGGGTGTGGATTATCACATTACCGATGACCTGACCTGGGGTACGGCGTGGAACTACACTCGCGCGGAAATGCGTGGCAACACCAGCAAAACCTACGATCAAAACATCGTCGGTACCGCGCTGAGCTGGAAACCGGACAACTGGACCTTCTCGCTGGGCGGCGGTTGGTATCAAAACTTCATGACCACCAAAAAAGTCTCTGTTAACGACTACTTTGCCGGTGACGCCTGGGGTCTGGAATACTTCGCCGGTTACACCTTCCCGGTGGGTCAGTATGCGCTGAAATCCGTTCAGCCTTACTTTATGGGCGACCGTATTGAGTACGTGAATGGCCGTAACTACCTGCGTACCGACAACGGCGTGGGGATCAGCTTCCAGCTGGATTACGGTTTCCGTGTTGACTACGAACACGTCTTTACCTCCAGCACCGACAATCTGGGTGACATGAACCTGGTTCGTCTGCGTTACGACTTCTAATCGACGCCTGCCGCCCGATGCGCTTGCGCTTATCGGGCCTAAGAAAGCTGTTGTAGGCCGGATAAGGCACTTGTGCCGACATCCGGCTTTTTCATACCTTCTTTCATTTAAAAACATACTCTGCAACATCATGAAATAATTTCAAGGACAGCAGGTTGTGATCTGTGTCATGTTAACAATCAGCCTGTTAACAGGCCAACAAGAACAACGCCGCAAGAACGGCGTGAGACATGACACCACAACGTTAAAATGGAGAGAATATGGGATTGCGTCAGAGTTTACGCGTCGCGACCGGGGCGCTGTTACTGGCCTGTGGATTACAGTTTGCTCATGCGAACAGTGACCCGCACACAATCGTGTTTGGCGTCGCGCCTGGGCCATACGGTGATATGGTGAAACAGGCCATTGCCCCCACGCTGAAAGAGAAAGGCTATAAGGTAGTGGTGCGCGAATTCAGCGATTACGTGCAGCCAAACATGGCGCTCTCCAACGGCAGCATTGATGCTAACCTGTTCCAGCATTCGCTCTATTTTGACAAATTCACCGCAGATAAAGGCCTGAAGCTGAGCAAGCTGATTGTGGTCCCGACGGCAGGGATGGGGTTTTACTCACATAAAATCAAAAGCCTGGATGAGTTGAAAAAAGGAGATGTGATCACGCTCTCCAACGATCCCACTAACCTGGCTCGCGGTCTGCGTTTCCTGCAGTCTATTGGCCTTATCACCATCAAAGACAATATTGATCCAACTAAAGCCTCCGAGCGCGATATCGCCAGCAATCCGAAAGGGCTGGTGTTTAAACCGCTGGAAGCGGCACAGCTGCCGCGTACGCTGGACGGTGTGACCGGTGCGCTGGTCAACGGTAACTTTGCCGTGGCGGCAAAAATGGATCTCGCCAGCGCCATCAAGCAGGAACACCTGGATGAAAATCTAAAAAATATCATCGCGGTACGCACTGAAGATGCGGATAAACCGTTCGCCAAAGATATTGTTGAGGCGGTGAAATCTCCGGCGTATCGCGCGGTGATCGACGATCCGCAAAATATCTACAGCGCCTTCCAGAAACCGGAATGGATGTCGGCAGCCCAATAATCGCTGCGCACAATGGTTAACAGGGGCAGCGACGACTGCCCTTTTCGCATTTCTGAGGTGGCTATGATTGAGATAGAGAAAGTTTGCGTGGATTTTAGCGCAGGCCGTGGACCATCAACCCGGGCGGTTGATGACGTCAGCTTGCGCATCGGCGCAGGTGAGATATTTGGCATTGTCGGGACCAGCGGCGCGGGGAAAAGTACGCTGCTGCGTACCCTGAACGCCTTAACGCGTCCGAGCCAGGGAAGCGTGAAGGTGAACGGCGTAGAAATTTCTGCGCTTGAAGGGGGGCATCTACGTAAAGCCCGTCAGCGTATCGGGATGATTTTTCAACATTTTAACCTGATGCATACCCGTACCGTGGCGCAAAACGTCGCCTTTAGCCTGAAGGCTGCCGGATGGGAGCGCAGTAAAATTGGCCCGCGCGTGAGAGAAATCCTGGCGCTGGTGGGGCTGTCAGACAAGGCGAACCGCTTTCCGGTTCAGCTAAGCGGTGGGCAAAAGCAGCGTGTGGGTATTGCCCGCGCGATTGCCAATCACCCGGATGTGCTGTTGTGTGATGAACCTACCTCGGCGCTGGACCTCGAAACCTCGGCCACGATTCTGGCGCTGCTTAAGCAGATCAACCAACAGTTGGGGATCACGATCGTGCTGATCACTCACGAGATGAACGTGATCAAATCGATTTGCGATCGCGTGGCGGTGATGTCCGGCGGCAAGGTGGTGGAGTCCGGTGAGGTGTTTGACGTTTTTGCTCACCCGCAGCATGCGTTCACACAGCAGCTGGTGTCACATACCCTCAATTTGACGCTGCCCGAGCGTCTGCGCCAGCATCTGCCTGGCCAGTTGCTAAAAATTCTGTTCATCGGCGATTCGGCGGAACAGCCGGTGTTGTCAGAAGTGGCGGTTAAATTTGGCGTGGCGGTGAACATTCTGCACGGCAAAATTGAGTATATCGGTGAACGTGCGCTGGGGATTCTGGTGGTGCAACTGACCGCGCCGCATAACCCTTCTGCGGTGGATGTCGCCGTGGAACATATTCGTCAACGTACTGCACAGGTGGAGGTGATTCGTGGATGATTTATTGCCGGATTTGACGCTGGCGTTTAATGAAACTTTCCAGATGCTGAGCATCTCTACGGTGCTGGCAATTATTGGCGGACTGCCGCTCGGTTTTCTTATTTTCGTCACCGATCGGCATTTATTCTGGCAAAACCGTTTTGTGTATCTGCTCAGCTCCGTGCTGGTGAATATCATTCGTTCGGTGCCGTTTGTGATCCTGCTGGTTCTGCTGTTGCCGCTAACCCAGTTTTTGCTCGGGAATACCATTGGCCCGATTGCGGCGTCGGTCCCGCTCTCAGTAGCGGCAATCGCCTTCTATGCCCGTCTGGTTGATAGCGCGCTACGTGAAGTGGATAAAGGAATTATTGAGGCGGCGGAAGCTTTTGGCGCCAGCCCGATGCGCATCATTTGCACCGTTCTGTTACCTGAGGCGAGCGCGGGACTGCTGCGTGGGCTGACGATCACGCTGGTGAGCCTGATCGGTTACTCCGCGATGGCCGGGATTGTCGGCGGCGGCGGGGTAGGTGACCTGGCGATTCGCTTTGGTTATTACCGCTATGAAACCCAGGTCATGATCGTCACCGTTGTCGCGCTGATTATTCTGGTGCAGGTCGTCCAGGTGCTGGGCGACTGGCTGGCAAAACGCGCGGATAAGCGCGACAGACATTGATCACTGTGCGTTAAGCCATTCGGCGACGTCCTGCCAGGTGCCGCGAAAGACGATTTTCGCGGCTTTCTTTTCCAGCTGATAGCGATACATCGGATCGTAATACTCGTTGAGCAACGGCACCAGCCATCCCATGTGGGCGTCGGTACTGCCCGTCGACTGCTGTTCGCGCAGAGCCACGTCCAGCAGGGCGGTCAGCTCGGCAAAACGCTGTAATCCCAGACGACGGCGAATAGCGAACAGGCCGTGGTGCAGATACTCACTGTATTCCTCCCAGCCCTGGCTCTCACCATAAGCCTGGGTAAAATCGTGGTGCATGCGCACGAAATACTCCTTGCGCAGACGCTCCAGACGCAGCTCAAAAGGATCGTCCACCACCGCAATGGATGCCTCGGTCATGCGCTCGCGCAGGCATTCGGGCAGATGGTTAGCGCCGATCATCCGGCCTTCATCTTCCAGCACCCACTGGCGCAAATCCTGTCGGCTGTCCGTTTTGAGCATTTCGACCGCCAGCAGGTTTTCAAAACTCGCCTGGCTCAGCTGCGGTTCCACAGTACGTCCAAACGAGGAACCGCGATGGTGCGCCAGTCCTTCGAGATCCACGCCGTTCGGCTGCTGTTGTACCAGTTGCGTTTTACCGTTCCCGGTACAACCGCCAATTAAGACGATCGGTTTTTGCACCAATTCTTCCGTTAGCCGTATGACTGCCTGGCGCAGAGCTTTGTAGCCGCCTTGTATCAGCGGGTAGTCAATGCCGGACCCGTGCAGCCATTGCTGCACGATATGCGAACGCTGACCGCCGCGCGCGCAGCATAAATATCCTTTTGGGTGCTGATGACAAGCATTATGCCAGGCGTTCATGCGCTGTTGGCGGGTTTCACCCGAGACCAGTTGATGGCCCAATTCGAGCGCAGCCTCAGGCCCCTGACGTTTATAGCAGGTACCGACGGCGGCGCGTTCGTCATCGTTCATTAAGGGGAGATTGACTGCGCCCGGCATCGCGCCTTGTTGAAATTCGACGGGGGCGCGTACATCGATAATAGGCGTACCGGCGAGCAGAATCGCGCGATAGTCCTGTGCTGTTTGTGTGTCTTGCATAGTAAAAAACGAAACCTCAAATCATCTTGCGTATCATTTTACGCGCCAAAGAGCAGGATGACTTGATTTTCAATCGCGTGCATTGTTGAAAATTGCTAAAAATCCGGCGATTTCTGGTTTTCGTTGCGTAAATAACGTCACAATATCTTCCACAGCCTTACCTGCGCCAAACTTATGCCAGGCGAGACTTAAGGGCGAGGGGGGCGCATGGTAGGAATAATGCTACTGACCAGTTGCCCGTTATCAAGCAATGGCTGGCACAGCGGTTGCGGAACAAAGCCGATACCCACCCCAGCAAGATGCGCCGCAATCTTGGTTTCCATGTCCGGGACAATAATCTCTTTTTGACCGGGAAGCCGCCACGCGACCCGTTTAGTCAGGGTGCGCGCACTGTCTTCAATATTGATCGCCGGAAAACGGCGCAACTGCGCTTCCGTTAATGGACCACTGACGCCTGCCAATGGATGATTTGCCGACATAACAAACCGCCACTGAACAGACCCCAAAGGATCGAGGGTAAAGGTGTTGGCCATTGGTTCAGTACCCGTGACGCCGATGGCCAAAGAGAATCCTTCATATAGCAGTGAATCCCAGACGCCCATATAGATTTGCCGGGAAAAGTGAAACTGAGTAAAGGGATAGCGTGCGTTAAGCCAGGATAACAGGCGAGCGACGGCTTCAGGGCTGTACAGCAGGTTGTTGACCACAATATTCACCTGGCGCTCTACGCCGTCGTTCACCTGTTGCAACTCGCTGGGCATGCTGTCCAGCCAGGCGAGCCAGTCTTTTGCCTGAGAAAGGAGATGAGAACCGGCGGCGGTTAACGTCACGCTTCGGGTAGTACGAAAGAACAACGCGACGCCGGTATTTTCTTCCAGAAGTTTAATGCGGTAGCTGATGGTGGCCGTGGTTTTACACAAGCGATCCGCCGCCCTGGAGAAACTTCCCGTTTCGGCGACGCCGATAAAGGTACGCAGTGTTTCCGGGTCAAACATCGTCAGCTACTCCCTTAATGATCTTCTACAAGCCTGATTTCTTGTTCTCTGATTTATAAGTATTTTTGCATAATGGCCTTGTTTAAATTGTGGTCTAAATCTAGTTTTGGAAAAATTTTCCAATTTTTGTGTTGATGTTAAATCACGAAGGTTTTAGATTGCATGGTATTGAAACCGCCACGTGTTCTGACTGCGGTTCAGCGGAATTCAGTTACAAGGAAATGATGATGAAACTTGAGGTATTACCGTTAAACCAGCACACGTTCAGCGCCTATGGCGATGTCATAGAAACTGATAAACGTGATTTTTTTCATATCAATGATGGGCTCGTTGAGCGTTATCACGACCTGGCTAATGTGGAAGTCCTTGAACAGGATCGTACGCTCATCAGTATTAACCGCGCGCAACCGGCGGCTATGCCGATTGTTGTGCATGAACTGGAGCGCCACCCGCTAGGCACCCAGGCATTTATGCCTATGAATGGCGAAGCGTTTGTGGTGATTGTCGCGCTCGGCGAGGACAAACCCGATCTTTCCACCTTAAAAGCTTTTATCACCAATGGTCAACAGGGTGTGAATTACCACCGAAACGTCTGGCATCACCCGTTGTTTGCCTGGCAAACCGTGACTAATTTTCTGACTGTTGATCGCGGTGGTAGCGATAATTGCGATGTTGAAAGTATCCCGGCACATGAACTCTGTTTTGCGTGACGCTATCGGCCTTCTTGCTTAATATGAGCATATTGTTCATTGTTTATGCTCATATTTTGGGCCGGAGTAAATGCAGTGGTGACGGAAGTAAGACGGCGTGGCAGGCCAGGACAGGCGGAGCCGGTCGCGCAAAAGGGCGCTCAGGCGCTTGAGAGAGGCATTGCAATTTTGCAGTATCTCGAAAGAAGTGGAGGCAGTTCGTCAGTGAGCGATATTTCCGGCAGTCTGGATTTACCGCTCTCCACGACTTTTCGCCTGTTAAAGGTTTTACAGGCTGCTGATTTTGTTTATCAGGACAGCCAATTAGGCTGGTGGCACATCGGGTTAGGCGTATTCAACGTAGGCTCCGCGTATATTCATAATCGCGATGTTCTGTCAGTAGCCGGACCGTTTATGCACCGATTAATGCTGCTGTCGGGCGAAACGGTTAATGTCGCGATTCGCAATGGCACCGAAGCGGTGTTGATTGGTCAGAAGGAGTGCAAATCGATGGTCAGAATGTGCGCACCTTTGGGCAGTCGTATGCCGCTACATGCTTCTGGTGCGGGAAAAGCACTGCTTTATCCGTTGATGGAAGAAGAGCTAATGGACATCGTCGTGAAAACGGGTTTGCAGCAATTTACGCCGACCACGTTGGTAGACTTTCCGACTCTGCTGCGCAATCTGGAATTGGCGCGTGAGAATGGCTATATCGTCGATCACGAAGAGCATGTTATTGGATTGAATTGCATCGCTTCTGCTATCTATGACGATGCAGGCAGTGTCGTCGCTGCCATCTCTATTTCGGGGCCCGCATCCAGACTGACGGAAGATCGTTTTATCAGTCAGGGGGAGCTGGTACGGGATACTGCACGAGATATCAGTACGGCGCTTGGTTTAAAAGCACCCGTAGCGTAAGTCGCAGCCCGCTCAGAGGAGCGGGACTTTTTTGGATCTTTTCAAATTTGGAAAATTTTTCCAACAAATAGAGGTAGAAAGAAAATGGCAAAAATGAGAGCCGTTGACGCGGCAATGTATGTGCTGGAAAAAGAAGGCATCACCACCGCATTTGGGGTTCCTGGAGCGGCAATTAACCCGTTCTACTCCGCGATGCGTAAGCACGGAGGTATCCGTCATATTCTTGCTCGTCACGTTGAAGGTGCTTCCCATATGGCGGAAGGCTATACGCGTGCAACGGCAGGAAACATTGGTGTCTGCCTTGGCACTTCCGGCCCGGCAGGTACTGACATGATCACCGCGCTGTATTCCGCTTCTGCCGATTCTATTCCTATTTTATGCATCACAGGCCAGGCGCCTCGCGCCCGCCTGCATAAGGAAGATTTTCAGGCTGTTGATATTGAGTCTATTGCCAAACCGGTTAGCAAAATGGCGGTAACGGTGCGTGAAGCGGCGCTGCTTCCTCGGGTTTTACAGCAGGCATTCCATGTTATGCGCTCTGGTCGTCCTGGCCCGGTGTTGATCGATTTACCTTTTGATATTCAGGTTGAAGAAATCGAATTCGATCCAGAAATGTATGAGCCTCTACCGGTGTACAAACCTGCTGCCAGCCGCAAACAGATTGAGAAAGCGCTGGAAATGCTGATTCAGTCTGAGCGTCCGGTCATCGTAGCTGGAGGTGGGGTGATTAATGCGGATGCTTGCGAACTGCTGCAACGCTTTGCTGAACTAACCCACGTACCGGTAATTCCTACGCTGATGGGCTGGGGATGTATCCCGGACGATCATGAGTTAATGGCCGGAATGGTGGGATTACAAACGGCGCATCGTTACGGAAACGCCACGTTGCTGGCTTCCGATATGGTGTTCGGTATTGGTAACCGCTTTGCTAACCGACACACCGGCTCCATCACGAAATATACTGAAGGGCGCAAAATCATTCATATCGATATTGAGCCGACGCAAATTGGCCGCGTTCTTTGCCCGGATTTAGGTATCGTTTCCGACGCCAAAGCCGCGCTGACTTTGCTGATTGACGTTGCTCAGGAGATGCAGAAAGCCGGACGTTTGCCTTGCCGGAATAGCTGGGTTGATGAATGCCAGCAGCGTAAGCGGACGCTACTGCGTAAAACCCACTTCGACAATGTTCCGGTTAAACCGCAGCGTGTGTATGAAGAGATGAATAAAGCCTTTGGTCGTGATGTTTGCTACGTCACCACCATCGGGTTATCGCAAATTGCCGCTGCGCAAATGCTGCATGTATTTAAAGACCGTCACTGGATCAACTGCGGTCAGGCTGGCCCTCTTGGCTGGACGCTACCGGCGGCATTAGGGGTTTGTGTGGCTGATCCTTCGCGCAATGTCGTCGGGATTTCAGGGGATTTTGACTTCCAATTCCTGATTGAAGAACTGGCAGTGGGTGCGCAATTCAACATTCCTTACATCCATGTGCTGGTCAACAACGCCTACCTGGGGTTGATTCGCCAGTCGCAGCGCGCGTTTGATATGGATTACTGCGTGCAACTGGCGTTCGAAAACATCAACTCCAGCGAAGTAAACGGCTACGGTGTCGATCACGTCAAAGTGGCTGAGGGGTTAGGCTGTAAAGCCATTCGCGTATTTAAACCTGAAGAGCTTGCTCCGGCGTTTGAACAAGCCAAAGCTCTGATGGCGCAGTATCGCGTTCCGGTTGTTGTCGAAGTGATCCTTGAACGTGTGACGAATATCTCTATGGGTAGCGAACTGGATAATGTTACGAGTTTGGGTAATGACTCCAACTTATTGATAGTGTTTTATGTTCAGATAATGCCCGATGACTTTGTCATGCAGCTCCACCGA